>DCDU01000109.1 GCA_002316585.1 Firmicutes bacterium UBA1047
ATCAAGCATGTTTCCAAATTCTCTGTAATCCGCCGGAGAATTTGGAAACATGCTTGATTTTGCTGTCTCTTCATTAGACGGACCTGTTGCTATCAGATATCCCAGAGGGAGCATGAATGGAAGTATAAATAATAGCGATGAGGAAATAGTATTGGGAAAAGGCTTCATTGCAGAAGAAGGCAGCGATATAACAATAGCCGCTGCCGGTAAGATGGTCAGCACAGCAATAAAAGTTAGGGATATTTTAAAAAAGGAAAATATAGACTCTGAAGTTCTTAACCTAAGATTTATAAAGCCTTTCGACAAGGAGCTTATTTTAAAATCCGTTAATAAAACAAAGGCGCTTGTCATGATTGATGAAGCCCCTGTATATGGCTCCTACACTATGAATATTTGTAACATAATACCAAAAAATGTTGATGTATTGCTAAAGACATTGCCGGATGAATTTATAAAGCAAGGCTCGGTAGAAGAACTTTTAAAAGAAAATAAATTAGACGCAGACTCAATAGCTGCGGATATAATCAAGTGGAGGAAAAAATGAAGCCGATAATAGGAGTAACAGTTGATAAAATTAGGGGTGACAGTTATAACTATCAAAAACTAAACGAATGCAACTTAAAAGCTTTGACGGATTCTGGAGCAATACCAATAATGCTTCCAATTACGGGAGATGATGCACTAATCGGTGATTATCTGAATATAGTTGACGGACTTTATTTCAGCGGCGGCAATGATATAGACCCGCTGACTTTCGGGGAGGACCCCATAAAAGAAATCGGAGCAATAGATTACAGCAGAGATGAATTCGAAATAAAGTTATTTAGAAAAGCAGCTTCAAAAAATATGCCCATACTTGGAATCTGCAGGGGTGCGCAGGTTATAAACGCGGCAGCAGGCGGTACTTTATATCAGGATATCTATGCTCAAAAAGAAGGTGTAAACGGACATTCGCCAAATTTTTCCTCTGGAGGATACGCGCATCACAAAGTCAAAATAATTAAGGATTCAAAATTATATAATATTTTACAAAATGATAAATTAAATATAAATTCATTCCATCATCAGGCAGTAAAAGATGTAGCGGAGGGATATAAGGTTACTGCTTATGCGGAAGACGGAATAATCGAGGCGATAGAGTCCGTAAATCATTCCTTTGTAATCGGGGTACAATGGCATCCGGAACTAATGTTTGAAAGATATTCCATGTTTTTAAAGATATTTGAAGCATTGGTGAATGCCTGTCTAAAGAAAAACATTGAAAAATGAATTAATAAATAAAGGCATCATCCGGACGGTTGATTGCCTTTTTGTATGCCCAACCCCATTTCTCATAACTAAACGCCATTGCATATTTTGATTAAATATAAAATTAATAGAAAATGTATTATTTGCTATTGAAATTATAAGCATTTTAATTTAATATTATAATTACGAATATGAATATTATTTCAGAAAATGTTTACGATCAAAAAATAAAGGGGATTTGAAGATGAATAAAATAGAAATAGTAATTGGTGGTAAAAAATATAACGTAAGAACCGATGAAAGTCCCGAATATGTTAAAAAAATAGAATCTGTTTTAAACGATCAAATTAATACAATAGCCAATCAAAACAAGCGTTTTAATGATATAGACAGATTAATCCTCTCATCCTTTGTAATTATTGACAAATATATGAGACTTACAAATGAAGTTTTGGAATACAAAAAAGAAAAAAGTGAAGAAATTCTGACTTTAAAGGGAGCAAAGGAATCCGCAGACAAGGAAAGAGAAGAAGCTGCAAAAAAGGCAGCAGAAGCCGTAATAGAAAAAGAAAGATTCAAGGAAAAATTATTGGCAAGAGATAGCGATAGAGAATATTTAAATTCGCAAATATCGAAGCTGCAGGAAAGAGTCAGCGAACAGGAACAGCAGCTTTTAAAAAGTGAAATACTTATAAATGAATTAAAACTTAAAAATGAAGAATTAAATGAAAATAACGATGAATTGTCCAAAGAAAGAGAAAGCTTTACAAAAGAAATAAGCTTTATGAATAATACAAAGAGCAGTTTAAACGGAAGAATTTCAAAGCTGCAATTAAAGCTTAATGAAAAAGAGCAGGAAATAATAAAGCTTGAAAAAAATATAAGGGAGCTTAAAGGCACCATTGATGATAAATCGCAGAAGTTATTTAATTTCAGCGATGAACAGCAAAAAATGAACTTATTGGTAGAAGCAAAAGAAAAGGATATTGATTCGCTGGCAAATAAGCTTAATTTGCTGCAAAATAAGCTTAACGACAAGGACCAAATAATTTCTTCAAAAGATAAGATGATAAATGATTTAAAAAACAATGAGGATTTATTAAAAGAAAAATATGAATCAATAAATGATGAAAAGGAAAAATATTTAGAAGAACTTTTAATGATAAACAGCGACAAGGAAAGTCTCATTAACAATGTAAATCAACTTCAGGAAAAACTGAATAGGAAAGAAGCGGAAAACTTCCGAAATCAGTTGGAAATCAATCAGCTGAAAAAAGAAAATGCTGAGCTTATGGAAATTTTGGACGAAGAAACAGCAAAATGATGCCCTACGCGCCCTAACCCATTTTACAGAGTATTTTTTCTGAAAAATAGCGGTAGGTCATACGCAATAAGCACCAAATTTATGTGAGTGATAACGAATAAATAAATTTGTGTGCGAAACTACGCGACACTGAGAACGCATCAGCGTTCTTTTTTAAAAACAGGAGTAAAGATGAGAATAGAATTATTAGCACCTGCCGGTAGTATTGAATCATTTTATGCTGCAGTAAACAGCGGAGCAGATTCGGTATATTTAGGGGGGAAATTTTTTAACGCAAGACACAATTCCAAGAATTTCGATAACGAGGAAATGAAGCATATTATTAAGTATGCACATAACAAAGGTGTCAAAGTATATGTTACCATGAATACGGTTTTAAAGGATACTGAAATTGTGGATGCATTGAACTATGCAATATTTTTGTATGAGAATGATGCGGATGCAGTAATAGTTCAAGATTTGGGCCTATTGTACCTAATAAACAAATATATACCTGATTTTCCCGTTAATATCAGTACACAGGCAGCCGTTTACGATGAATACGGAGTTAAATTTTTTGAAGATTTCAATACAGGAAAAGTAATAATGGCAAGGGAGCTCTCTATACAGCAGCTTCAAGAAGCTGTGAAAAATACTAATGCTGATTTGGAAGTATTTATTCACGGAGCACTTTGCATGTGCTATTCAGGTCAGTGCTACATGTCAAGCTTTTTGGGAGGCAGAAGCGGCAACAGGGGAAAATGCGCACAGCCCTGCAGATTGAACTACAGCTTTTATGACATTGAGCAAAATAGGGAAGTCGAAGAGTTTGACAGTATACCCCTTCTAAGTCTGAAGGATTTTATAGCAGGAGAAAGCATATATGAACTTATTGAAGCGGGAATAAAAACATTCAAAATAGAAGGGCGAATGAAGGGTCCTGCATACACATCATCAGTGGTGGAATACTACAGACAAATAATTGATAATTATTACAGAGATAAAGGTGTTGATGTAATTAACTTAAGGGATAAGGCAATTGCAACCTTCAGCAGAGGCTATACAAATGGATATTTAAAGCCATCAAATGATGATGAAATGTTTGCAAAATTAAGCTCTGGTGTAAAGGGCGAAAATATTGAAGAAATTGAAGAAGACGTTAAAGAAAAAGCACAGGAATTTTCAAAATACAGAAGAAATAAAATTAATTTAAGTATTTATTTAAAAATAGGCGAGCAGGCGGTATTGGAACTATTTGACGGCATAAACACCATAGTGGTAAAAAGTAACGAATTATGCGAAGTCAGCGTCAAAAATCCTGTAACAGACGAAATAATTAAGGAGCAGCTGTCAAAGTTAGGAAATACCGTTTATGAATTAGACCGTTTAAAAATCGAAAAAGACAGCGGCGTTTTTATAAGAAAAAGCACATTGAATCAATTAAGACGTGATGCAACAGAAATTCTGTATGAAAAATGCGGCAGGCTCCATGACAGAAATGAGATTACGGCAATTAGTTACGATGATGTTTTCCCGTTTGATAAAAAAGAAAATGTTTCACCGAAATTAAGCCTGAAAATCAACAGCATTGATGAAATTAAATATGTTGACGGAGTTAAGGTTAAGCGATTATATGTGCCGTATTATTTAAATATAGAGACAGTTAAAAATATAAAAGTTGAAGAAAAGTATTTATGGCTGCCTAATATTATATCAAAGTCTGATTATAAAGTTTTAAAAGATAATTTAGATTTATATGAAAAAATATTTGACGGCGTATGTGTAAACAATGTAGGGAGCTTTTATTTCTTCAAGGAAAACAGCAAACTTAAAATTCACTGCGGGCCATTTCTTAATATAATAAATACTTTTTCTGCAGAGCTATTAAAGGGAAAAGGTGCAGAGAGCTTTACATTTTCTGTAGAAGCAAATATCAGAGACATGGAAAGCATTAAGAAGCACACGGAATTAAGTTCGGAAATTGTTGCGCATGAGTATGTACAGCTTATGATAATGAAAAATTGTCCCATGTCAATGATAAAAAATTGCAAGAATTTGCAGGATTGTGAAAAATGCAGTTACAGAAACAAGTATATGCTAAAAGACAGGAAGGGTGTTTATTTCAATATAGAAAGAGACAACAGGCTAACTCATATATACAACAGTGTTCCTCTTACAGTTATAGGGAAAACCCATGACTTTGTCAATGCAAACATAGAATACTTTTTCGTAGATACAAAGTATTTAAATAATGCGGAGGAAGTAACAGACACTCTTTACTGCGAAATAAACGGAGTTAAAACTTCGGATATATTGAAAGAAAACGGATTTACAAGAGGTCACTATTTGAAAAATATACTTTAATGGAAGGGGGACACACCTTTGGTATAGATTCTTCAGGCTATGCCTTCGGAATGACCGGTATGTCGTGTCATTCGCGATGAGCGCTGAATTTGTGTGTGAAGCTGCGGAATCCTGTAATGACAAGCAAGGAAGGGAGTACAATGAGACAAAAATCTAAATCAGTTTTGGAATTTGATAAAATAATTGAAAAGATTGCACAATTTGCCGAAACTAAAATCGGAAAAGAAGAGGTTCGTAAATTAGATGTGTCCACTAATCAGGAGGGTGTTAAATTCATGCAGGAGCAAACAGCTCAGGCACTTTCCATAATTATTGAAAAAGGTTCGCCTCCCTTGGGAGGAATATCTGATATAAAGGAATATGTAAAAAGAGGAGCAGTGGGAGGAATTATATCTCTCAAGGGTCTTATAAACTGCGCCGATACTTTAAGGGCAGCAAGATTGTTGAAGAACTATGTTCTCCTTAACAATAATGACAGAACTTATGATTTGTT
>DCDU01000073.1:0-2704 GCA_002316585.1 Firmicutes bacterium UBA1047
CAAAGATTTAATATTGTTGCCAATCATATTGAGATGGAAGGAACCACAAGAGCCTTCAACAAGAAAACAAGAGATTCAATAGAAGGGGAGTTAAGAAAAATAGTTGAAAATACTGCAATAGCTTTAGGTGTAACAGCAAAGCTTGAATACAGTTATTTAACCGACCCGATTATTAATGATGATGACAATTTAAATCAAATAGCTCGAAACGCCGCAATAAAACTTTACGGTGAAGATAGTCTTGCTCCTATGACAAAAATTATGGGTGCGGAGGATTTTTCACATTTGGTAACCAACATTCCGGGATTCTTTGGATTCATAGGATGCTACAATGAAAAAATAGGTGCGGTACACAATAATCACAGTGAATTTTTTACGGTTGATGAAAGCACCCTTCATATGGGAGCAGCATTAGCCGCACAATTTGCTTACGATTTTCTAAATCAACAATAAACATGTACTCTATAATTTCATGGAAATCAGGGACATTCCTTTCAAGGTGTGTCCCTTTTCTTTTTTTCTTTACACTTTTATTGTTTTGAAATATACTTATATAAATTGGGGACATTCCTTTACCCGCAAAGACTTACCCTTTAATAAGGGTGTGTCCCCTTTCATTTTAAAGAAGCGAGGTGCATTATGAAAAGAAAAATTAGTTTGTTTATTGTGATTTTAATGATATTATCTTCATTTACATCAGCATTTGCATATGAGCTAAACAGAGATAAATTCAGCGACGACGTAGATTATATGAAGACTGTAATATTTTTTGTGCTTGATAATTATCAGTATGAAGTAAATCAGGAAGATGTAATAAACGGTCTTTATGACGGATTCTTCGGTGTCTTGGACGATTACAGCATATATTACACACCTGAAGAATACAAAGCAATGCTTGAATATACCGCAGGGGAGTTTTGCGGCATAGGTGTTGAGATAACAGATTTGAACAGTCAGGTAGTAATAGTGACTCCCATGCCTGACTCACCTGCAATTGAAGCGGGCATCAAGTCAGGTGATGTAATAAAAACAATTGACGGATACGACATTACGGGAGCCACTTCCGGTCAGGCAACTCTCCTTATAAGGGGAAAAGAAGGAACATCCGTAAAAATAGGCATTATGAGGGGAAAAGAAAACTTAACCTTTGATTTAATCAGAAGGGCTATAGTAACCAACTATGTTGAAGGGAAAATATTAGAAGATAATATAGGATATTTAAAGGTTACAAGCTTTTCCGACAACACAGCGGAGCTTGTAGAAAAAGAGTTAGCCGCTTTCGATAAAAATAATGTGAAAAAAATCGTAATAGATATGCGGAACAACGGTGGAGGAACATTGCAATCTGCTGTTGAACTGTTAAATTTATTTGTTACGGAGGGACCTGTACTATATGTTGAATCTGCTGACGGCAAAGAAGAAATATATGAAAGCACGTTAAAAGAGCAAAAGTATGAAATAGCCGTATTGATAAACAAGGGAAGTGCAAGCGCAACAGAAATATTCGCAGGCGCCGTTAAATACAAAAATGAAGGAATAATAGTAGGTACAAACTCTTATGGCAAAGGGGTTGTCCAATCCCTGATTCAGTTGATTAACGGAAGCGGAGTGAAATTTACCACGGCTGAATATTTTTCTGCAGATAAAATCCCCGTACATAAAATAGGAATAACCCCTGACATAATAATAGAAAATGAAAAAATTGATATTTCAAAATACCCTCAGTTCAGCAATGAAAAAAAACCTGAATTAGGAAATGTGAGTCTCGATGTTCTTGCAGCCGAGATGATACTCGAGGAATTAGGTTATATAATAAACCCGCCGGACGGAGTTTATGACAATATATCTTTTGACCAGATTGTAAAATTCCAGGAGGATAATTTATTGCATCCATACGGAACAATTGATTTCGCAACTCAAAATGCACTGTACAGCGCATTGTTAAAACACATGGAAAACACCCGGGAAGACCTGCAGCTGAAAGCCGCCTTGGATGCTTTGAAATAAAGGTCAAAAAGCCGTACCGTTCATGAAATAACCGTGTCATTCCGAGGATGCAGGACGAAGGAACATCTTTCGCCGCCGCTCGGAATGACAGTTATCCATAGTAGTGACAGCCCTTATGTGCTGCTCATTGACGCCTGGTCAAAACTTTCCGATAGCCTCATGCCGTAAGCATTTAACAGTCCCCGGCAAATTATTTCCGCCATATCATAGATAAGAGAAAGTCTCGTATCCTGTACAAGATCATGAAATGCCTTATCGCTGGAATCAACGATTCCTATTATAGATATATCTCCGATTTCAGGGAGTAATTTCCCTATACCTTTTCCCGGTGTAATTGAACCTTCTCTGACTTCTATAATTCCCTGACTCTTCTTATTGCTTAAGCAAGCATCCACCACAATAATTCGGTCATAGTTTTTTCTTTTTAAGTTTTTTACATAATCATTAATATTCATCGCATGAACGGGCTTTTCCAATGTGCCGTAAATATCTGCCTTTATATTTTCCTTCATCAGTAAAGTTCCTGTCAAGGGTCCAAGGCTGTCAATAATGCATTTGTCGGTTCCGATACATACTATTGCTGCATTATTCATATGCTCTGCCAAAAAATCCCCTATTTTTATTGCCGCAAAGCTGTTCTTATAATGTACTTCGATTGGATTCAAAGGAAACACCCCCTATGTATATTAGTATATAC
>DCDU01000073.1:2879-5110 GCA_002316585.1 Firmicutes bacterium UBA1047
AATCATTCTTAAGATTTAAATCCTCATAAGTACAGTATCCAAGGTCAAGAGCTCTTTTCCTTAAAACCAGATAAAGCTGTGCTTCCGTTGCATTGTAATAAGGATAAACAAAGAGTATTCCTACTCCAAGTGCCAAAATTCCAAGCAGGTACCACCCTATAAACGACAGCTCAAGCACAAATAAATCAGCCTTGCTCCCATCCATCATCCGCCTGCTCAATGTAATTGCATTATCTGCTCCTAATTTAGGATTGTCTGCTAAAATATACGGTACCATGCGATAAGCATAGGACTTGACTATTCCCGGTATAATCAACAGCAATGACCAAAGAAAAGTATAAATGCCTTTAAGGAGCATTGTACCTATTATTCCCCTGAAATTACCTGAATCAAAGGCGAAATCGTAACAGCCGATGTCATTTTTATACTGTGCCGATTGTACAAAATATTTTCTTGAGCCCACTTCCAATGCATATCCGATTAGTACCCTGAAAGCGGCAAGCAAAATTACTATTGCCACAACTATTATTATATATTTCATATATTGCGAATAATCAACCCATTTGCCGATTGCTTCCCCGGCGTTTTTTCCGCTTCCCGCCGAGCTTCCGCCGCCGCATATTTTATTATGGAATAATAATAATACAGCCTGTACCGCTTAATGTCAATAAAGCAGATGTAAATTGCCCGCAAATATACACCGAAAACAAACCATTCAACTATACCGCATATTTAATTATATTAACCATGTCATGCTCTTATGTATCTACGGGGTTCTATTTTCTTCTTAATTTTGCTCTCTCATATTGCTTAGGCCATGATATTTCATTGCTTAAAGCATAGTCTGCATGCAGTGGCCAATACGGATTTCTCAGCAAAGCTCTTCCTAAAAATATCATGTCCGCTCTGTTGTTTTGAAGGATTTCTTCTGCCATGTGAGGATCAATTATTAATCCTCCGGCGATTACCGGAAGTCCGGTTCCTTCTTTGATAATTTCTGCAAATTTTACCTGATACCCTTGAAATGCTTTCGGAGCAACACTTACCAGCCCCCCTGAGCTTACATTGATTATGTCTACGCCTTCATCCTTTACTAAATTAATCAATTCGGCCAAATCTTCGGGATGATTTCCTTCTTCAACATAATCCTCCGAAGTTACCCTCAGGATTAATGGTTTTTCCGGAGTCCACACTTCACGAACAGCATGCAGCACTTCCTTTAAAAATCTTGCCCGGTTTTCAGCGGAGCCTCCATATTCATCAGTCCTTTTGTTTGTTACCGGGGATAAAAATTCATTTATAACATATCCGTGAGCCCCGTGGATTTCAATTATATCGTATCCCACCTTTAAACATCTTCCTGCCGCATCCTTAAATGCCTGAACTACCGTTTTTATATCTTCCTTCGTCATTTCTTTAGGAAGTCTGTATTCTTCGCTGAAGGCAATAGGACTTGGCGCTATGATTTGTTCTTCTTCAGCTTCACATTTTCTGCCGGCATGAGCAAGCTGCACTCCCATCAAAGCACCATTTTGCTTTACAGCGTCAACTATTCTTTTAAGTCCGTCTATTTGATTGTCATCCCACAATCCCAAGTCATTTGAAGTAATTCTTCCTCTTGGCTCAACAGCAGTGGCTTCCTGCAATATAAGACCCGCTCCGCCGACAGCCCTTGAAGTATAATGCACGAAGTGCCAGTCATTTGCAATTCCGTCATTACCTGCTGAATACATGCACATCGGCGCCATTACAATTCTATTTTTAACTTCAATATCTTTTAGTTTAAAGCTTGTAAAAAGTTTTGACATAATTTCCTCCTTTTATTGTCTTTAATAAGGTTATACCCGCTGCTATTTTTTTAAATCATAAAACGTTCATTTTACTTATTATTTACTTTCTTTATATGTTCTGCACTTTTCTAAAAATATTTTGATATTATTTTTTTCTTTTGCCGCATCCACCTTAGTTCTTCCCATTCTATCACAAAAGCCCAGCAAGGCAATTTCATTTATATCTGTTTCTTCCGCCATAGCCTCAATATCGGCAAATGGCATATCCTTTACTACGTGAAGTATTTGCATATGCCACCTGACAAGACCGGTGACTTTTTTAATAAACTTATCATCAGTTGTAAATTCATGAAGAAATTTTATGCATAAATCGGTTCCCGCCGATTCATGATTATATGCAGTAATTTTTCCGTTTTTATTTTTAGTGGTTTCGGCTTTTCC
>DCDU01000045.1 GCA_002316585.1 Firmicutes bacterium UBA1047
AAGCTTGGAAGATTCAGAGTAAGTACATATAAGCAGCGTAATTCATTTGCTGCCGTAATCAGGGTAGTGTTTTTTGAGCTTCCTGACCCTAAAAAATTAGGTATCCCGGATGTTGTAATGAATTTATACAAAAAAACAAAGGGATTGGTTCTTATCACAGGACCTGCGGGAAGCGGAAAATCTACAACCTTGGCATGTATAATTGACAAAATAAACAAAGAGCGCAACTGCCACATAATGACCTTCGAAGACCCTATAGAATTTATTCATAAGCATAAAAAGTCAATCATAAGTCAAAGGGAGATTTACACGGATACTAAAAGTTATATTTCATCTCTTCGCTCTGCCTTGAGACAAGCCCCTGATGTAATGCTTATAGGAGAGATGAGAGATTTGGAAACTATCGAAATAGCCCTTACCGCTGCAGAAACGGGGCATTTGGTTTTGTCAACCCTTCATACAACGGGAGCTGCAAATACCATTGACAGAATTATAGATGTTTTCCCATCCAATCAACAGCAGCAGGTAAGAATTCAGCTGTCAATGCAGCTTCAGGCTGTAATTTCACAGCATCTTATTCCTTCATCGGCGATGGGAAGGGTTGCGGCATTTGAGGTTATGCTGACAAACAATGCAATTTCCAACATAATACGAGAATCTAAGATTCATCAGCTAAACAGCATAATTTATTCGTCTGAATCTATGGGTATGAAGTCTATGGATGAAAGTATTTTGGAATTATATACAAAAGGACTGATTACAAAGGAAAACGCATTAATTTATGCAGGCGAACCCGATTCGTTGATTAAACAAATGAAATAACCTTACCGCATACACTAAAAAATGACCCAAAAGGTCATTTTTTAGTGTAGTGAGGAGATTTTATATTAATATCAGGAAGGATATAATATGCCCGCTTTAAATTTATGCGGGGTGTATATCAATATTCAAACTGCTTTGTATAGTATTTGCTGTCAATCAATTTATTTGTTTGTTCCATTACTTTTGGACTGTTGGACTGTTTCGCGGAAGAAGCAATGGTACTGTCCATAAGCTTCCACTGATTGCCGTCAAAATACATTTCATTTAACTTAATCCAGCCAGTCTCGTCTGTATACACTTCATTCCATGCATGAAATACATTCAAGTTGGAAGAATACCCGGTTACCAATTTAGCAGGTATTTTCTGAGAGCGAAGCATTGCAGCCATTATCGAAGCATAGTCAAAGCAAATACCCTTATTGCTTTTTAATATTTCATCTAGCGATGGCAAATATCCGCTCTTAACTGTTTTAGCTTTTTCATTGTCATATGCAATATTTGAAATTATGTAGTCATAAATAACATCGATTTTGTCAAAATCGCTGTCCTTTCCTTCTGTAAGCTCTTCTGCTTTTTTTATTGTTTCACTGTCATCAGTATAATTTATCAATTGATTTGATACTAAAAACGGTGCATTTTCATCTTTTAATTTAACACTTATAGTTACGGTTTGCTTTGTCGCATATTTATTATCGCTGAGATTTTCAAATACACTTACCTTATATTTTCCATCTCCCATCTGGAGAGGATATGTATCGTATTTACCTTCGTTGTTTAAATCATATGTATATTTTTCCGTACCTTTTTCGATTATAACTTTTAATTTTTTCGTAGTTTCTTTCAAGTATTTTATTTTAATATAACCATCTTCTGATTGTGAAGCGTCAATTTCCGACTTGGTGCCTTCATATATATTATCGGCTCCGTAACACAATGTGAAGGAAGCTGTAAACAATATTACCATTATTATAAGCGTAACCTTTTTAATATGTTTCACTGTTTTTTCTCCTTTGACTTATAATTAGAGAAACTAAAAAAGCTTTGCTGAGACAGCAAAGCTAACAATCAATATAATGCACTCACAACTCAAGTACAGCAACTGGCTGTCATACCACATTCATGGCTTAGACCCTATAGCTTTGCGTCATTTTCTTTAGAAAATTTTGCCTATTCAATTAAAGACATGATAACATGTAAATAAATAAATGTCAACATATTTTGACAATTTATTCAAAATAAAATTACAAAAAATTACATGAAAGTTTTTCCGTAAAATTCTGCCTGAATGATATGATTGTATTTGATTCAGCAAATGCTGCTGTAATTAATAACTTCATTCAGCAAATCCTTGTTTTGAGCTGCAATTACTAAGGAATTCAGGTCAGGGCTTTTTTTATTATCTGTTTTTAGTATCCAGTAGTCCCCACCGCATTCCTTTAAGAAAATATTCGCGGCGGCATAATCCCATATGGCTAAATTCGGTGATATATATACATGTGCTTTATTTAATGCAATATCGCATATACGGATTGCAGCACTGCCTAAATGCCTGAAATTTAATGCTGCTTTACATACTTCCTCCATGTCCAAATTAATAAGCTCTTTTATCAATCCCATATTTTTTAGATTTACATCCACAATACCTGTACTTAATGTATTAAAGGGAGGTCGATTTACTTTTTTACCGTTTACATAGGAGCCTTTATTTTTAATTCCCAAATAAAGATTATCTTCAAAAACATCATATACAATTCCAAAAGCCGGCTCCTTATTTCCATAATAGGCTACGGATATGGCATAATTTTTCTGCTCATAAATAAAATTAAGAGTGCCGTCAATAGGGTCGATAATCCAGCATTTATCTCCAAAATCAGAATTTACCGTTCTTTCCTCGGTAATGAAGGTATCCTCCGGGTATTTATCAATTATGGAATTTACCAAAAAACTTTCCGTTTCTTTATCTACATCCGTAACCAAATCTGATACACAGGTTTTTTCGGTTATTTCAAAACTGCTTTTTATTCTGTTTCTTATAAAATTGCCTGCCTTCAATACTATTTCAACAGCATTGCTTGTTTTCTCGTCAAATATTTTAATACACCTCTTTCGTCTTTAAATTCAACTGAGCATCCTATCATAGGCTCATCAAGCAAAAGAATGGGAGGGTTGTTTGATAATGCTTTTGCTATCTGTACTCTCTGCTGCATGCCTCCGGAAAATTTTTTCGGTATCTCTCTCATTCTTTCCTTGGGGATGCTTACTTTTTTCAGCAAGCCTTCACTTATGCTCAAAATATCCTTTATGCTCATAATCCCCGCAGCCAAGCATTTCTCGGCAATATTTCCCACGGAGGATATATTCATCCTTAATCCGTCATAGGGATTTTGATATATCATGCCGAATATATAATCTCTTAATTTCTTTTTTATCTGGTTACTTTCATTTAACACATTTATACTGCCCTTTTCATATGCGGATAAAAATACTTCTCCTCCGCTTGAGGGCAAATCAAAGTATAAGCATTTCATCAAGCTTGATTTTCCGCTTCCGGATTCACCCACAATACCTAAAATTTCACCGGGATATACTTTGAAGCTTATGTCCCGGCAGGCATAAACCGTGGAGCAGACCGGACAGTAATTTCCCGCCAATTTGTTTTCTTTATTCCTGCAATAGCTGCAGCCCTCACCAAATTGTTTATACAAATGTTTAACATCAATAACAGGTTTATCGCTCATTTAATCTGCCTCTTTCCTTCTGTTTAAGACAAAAGCTTGTGTCATTGCACTTATAAATCGTACTTCCGTCCCGGTTTATTATTTCGTCCATAAATACACCGCTGCTTCCGCATTCATGACATACCTTGTCCGAAAAATCCTCGACTTTAAAGGGCATATCTTCAAAATCAATACTTTTTACCTTTGTGTAGGGTGGTATTGCATGGATTTTTTTCTCTCTTCCCGCTCCCAAAAGAATAAGACACTGCGAATTATCCATTTTAGGGTTATCAAATTTAGGTATTGGAGAGGGTACGGCTATATATCTGTCATTTACTCTTACGGTGTGGTCTGCTCCTGTGGAAATATTTCCATATTTCATTATTTGCTCAAAAAGCATCAGCCATGCTCCCGTATAGTCCTGATTGGCATGTAATTCTTTTGTCCTTGCTTCACTTGGCTCAAAATTCCTCAAGGGCTCAGGAGTAGGAACCTGAAGCACTAAAATCTGATCTTCCCTTAATTTTTCTTCGGGGATTCTGTGCCTTGATTGTATTATTGTTGCTTCCTCCGTATCTATTGTTTCCTTTATGCCGGTAGTTGCCTTTATAAATTTTTTTATGGAAACTGCATTTACGCTTTCATCACTGCCCTGATCTATCACCTTCAGAATATCGTCCTGTCCTATACAGACTAATGTTATCTGAAGTCCTCCCGTTCCCCATCCCCTTGCTACAGGCATTTCTCTTGATGCAAATGGTACCTGGTATCCGGGAATGGCTACGGCTTTTAATATAGTCCTTCTGATTTCCTTTTTTGACCCTTCGTCAAAAAAAGCAAAATTATATTTATCATGCATTTAATTCTCACCTCTTTTGATTTTTCGAACGTCATTAAGCTTAGCCTGAAAGGTTACATAATGAGGAAGCTTCAAATGTGATATAAAACCTGTTGCTTCAACACTGTCTATATGATACAAAACAAATTCCTCATCTGAAGTGGGAAATCCGGAATCTTTGTTTTCCAGAGTCTGATCCAAAATACTCATGCTTATTGCCTTTGTTTCATTTTGTCCCAATGCAATACCATATCCTATGGCAAAATTAATTTCCTTTTTACCTTCATCTTTTTGCACCATGACAGGTATGAGGCTTTCCACCTCTGTAACTTTTATTTCCCCTATATAATACTGCTCTTCTTCGTCTTCGGGAGCAACAGGGTCTGCAATATAGATTGGAAATGCTCCCACTCTTAATTCCGCAACCGTAGGATGTACCGTTCCGTATCCCCGCAGAGATGCATACGCCAATGTGTTGACTCCTTGAGTCATTCCTCTTGTCAATATTTGCAGTCTTTCGCTTCTCACCGTAGGAAAGCTTAACTGCTCCTTTGTTACATCCTTCGGCGCTTCGTCATTGATGGGAAATTCCGCCAGTAATCCCTGCTGTCTTAAATAATCCGCTACCTTTGGGAATTGCAAATATTCATCTGTTCCTTCCATCATTTCAATATTGTCTTCAAATTCCTTAACATATTTCTCTATATCCTCTAAGGTTTCATTTTCTATATTTAAATCGAAAAGCCGATGCTTGTAATCAAAATTAGTACCCAACATCTGTCCTCCGGGTATGTCTTTAAACGCTGCCGATATTCTTCTTTCAATTCTCATGGTGTCACTTTCAACAATTATTGAATAATATTTTCTCGGCAGGGTAGAGCGATATGCTCTCAGCAGAAATACCGCCTCTTCCAAAGAGCCTTCTCCCTGCTTAATTGCTGCGGCAGCAAGTTCTTTACTATACAAAGAAGCCTCACTCATAACCTGGTCTATCATAAGTCTCATTCCGGCTTGTATGTCCTTAACTGAAACAAACCTTTTGTCCTTTAATCTTTCGTATTTAATTCTTCTTATACTTTCTTCTATTGCGTATTGTCCGCCTTTTACCGCAACATAAGCCATGTTAATTTCTCCTTTCTATTTTTGTAGTTCTTGGAAGAGCCGCCATGTTATTGTTTCTGTCTGCAAAAATAATATCAACTCCCATGGGAAATTCTTTATTTGCATCATTTCTTGCTTCTATCCAGGAAGAAGAAAGAGGAACGGACAGATATGCTTTTTCTTTTATTCCGGGTCCGGTAAGTATTAATGTTTCATCGCTGCTGATATTCTCCACTTCAATTATTATAGTAGCTCCCTCATGAGGATCGCTGAGTGTTCCTCTCTTTGCTTCGCTTATTATGCGTCTCAGCTGCTCATGGTTATCCATACATACAAATATATAATCAGCTTCGGAAATTTTTTCGTATGTACTGTAGGTCAGCCTTGATATTTGTTCCTTTAAATCATTTTCATTGCTTTCCACATAAAATTTCACTTCCGCATCTAACAACGCGGACATTAAAAGCATGCTGACAGGCAGGCAATTAAAATTATAATCAATATTCTCCGCTTCTCCCACACAGCTTATAACTCCGGGCTGCGACATGGATTTAAGAAGTTTTCTGAATACCTTCTGCATTGACATAATTAAAATATTATCTTTCATATTTCCACATCCATAGTTTCAAAATCAATTTTAGTTTTCATTATAGAGCTGTTTGCTTTAATTCTTTGAATTCTTTGCTTTTCTTTTTCTTCTTTTATTATTGGCTCCCATTTTTCAATTAGGGGAGATTTTACCGAATATGCGGCATCAATTAAGGAAAGGTAATAAGCCTTGCGGAATTCCGAGCCGATTATTATTCCGATGCCTATTTTATTGTCAATTTGAACCCTGCATTCACTTACTAAAACTTCGCATAAATAAAACAGGGAGTTTTGTGCACTTTCCCTTACCTTTACCATCGTAAGGGATAACCCCGGTTCATCTATCATTTTCACATCATGACAGCTTTCCACTTCATCGCTTAATTGCTTAAGAAAAACTTCATCACAATTAACTAATATTTCTGTCTGCTCTCTTCTTTTCATAATGCTCCCGACCTTATTATATTATTTGAGTCTGTTTAATTCTTGTTATGATAAGTTCAAATGCCAAAGCAATCAAAAATACACACATTACTCCGAATCCCATGGCACTGTAATTGGCATGACCTGAGTATACGTTTATAGCCGTACCTATTGTGCCGGGAACGCCTACCGCTGGTCCTATCACGACAGCTACGGCGAAATTTATCTCCGTACGCATTGCAATCCAGGATATTAATTTTGTATATGCGCTTGGTACTATTGCTCCGAATATTATCTGCGGCATACTTGCTCCCGAAGCCTTGAGAGCTTCTATAGCACCCGGGTCAACCTCTTCAAAAGACTCACTGAATGATTTAACAAAAAATGCAATAGTATGAAAAGTCATGCCGACAATAGCTGTAGTAGCACTAAGCCCATATCCCGCAACAAATATCAGAACCCATACTATTGTCGGAACTGCTCTTAAAAATGAAACAATTGCATTGACAAATGTAGATATCTTATTGCTGCTTATATTATTTGCCGCAAGCAATCCCAAGGGAAAGCTTACTGCAGCCCCCAAAAGAGTTGTTAATAACCCCAATAAAACAGTATTTGTAAGACGTGACAGCATTCCTAACTTTTCGTCGGCAGGAACCAAATCAAATCTGAAAAAATCCATAACTATTTTTTTTGCAATATGGGGACTGAACATATCCCATTTGTAATCAACTTCAAATCCTAAATAATATATCAAAGAAAAAAACATTGCAGCTATGACGACCATAACCAATTTATCCTTGGAATCTCTTTTTTTGAGCTTATATCTTCCTAACTTTGTCTTTTTTATTTTTATTTCTCCTACGTTCAGCTGTAAGCTCTCAGAATAAGTGTTCATGACATTATCCTCCTTCTTATTACGGTAGAAACCCTATCCGTAATGATAATAAGTATGGTAACCATTAGGATAGCACTCATCATTAAGGGAAATTGAGCAAATCCCTTGTATATATTCATTAAATATCCGATTCCTCCTCCGGCAAGCATACCTACTATGGTAGCTGAGCGTATATTATTCTCAATGGAATATAAGGACCATGATATTAAAGCCGGCATAGTTTCCGGCAGAACCCCGTGAATTATAATCTGCCAGTATCCAGCTCCCGTAGCTTCCAAAGCTTCTATTGCATCTGAATTGGTTTCATCTATGGTATCAGCAAATACCCTTGTTAAAAAACCATAGGATATTATAGACATAACCAAGTACGCCAAGAAATTACCAAACCAAAAGCATAACAATAAAATTATAGCCCATATTCCTTCCGGTATATTTCTGCATATTGAGGCTGTAGTTCGTATTATTGTTTTAACAAAACGGTTAGGAGATGTTTTTACCGAAATCATGAGCGCAGATAACAATCCTAAAATTACACCTGTGGCAGAGCCTGCTATGGATAGGAATACTGTATTTATTAACTGCTCCGATTGTCTTGAAAACTCCGAAAAGTCAACCGGCAAGTAGTCGATTATAAATCTGTCCGCCGCATTTGCAAATCTTTTGAATACTTCTACCCAGCTTACTTCTAAGCTTTTACTGCCGTAAATAAATAAAAAAATACAAAAATTTACTGTTAATGCGGTTCCAAGCCTTTTTTTCCTGAAATATTTCAAATAATCAACTCCCTTATGAAATTAGTTCTTCCGATGATACGCCATATATATGAGAAATCATATCAGCTGTTAATTCTCCCGGTTTTCCCGAAAAAACAATCTCACCGTTTCTAAGTCCGATAATTCTGTCAGAATAGCTTTTAGCTACCTCAACTTGATGTAAATTTACCAAACATGGAATTCCAAAAGTACGTGTTATATCATAAAGATATTCCATAATTACTTTTGAAGCTTGAGGGTCTAAGGATGCTATGGGTTCATCGCACAATATCATCTTAGGCCCCTGAATTAGAGCCCTCGCAATACCGACTCTCTGCTTTTGCCCTCCCGAAAGATTGGAGCATTGTTCATAAACACGCTCCTCCAAGCCAAGCATATGAAGTATTTCAATAGCCTTTTCAACATCTTTCGCAGTGTATAATCCTAAAGCACTTTGCACTGTAGAATAGCTGCCTAATTTCCCGTGAAGTACATTTTCCAATGCATTCAATCTGTAAACAAGATTGTAATGCTGAAATATCATGCCTATATTTTTTCGTATTTCTTTAATTTGATGTTTATCAGCTTTGTTTACACTTTGCCCGATGAAGTAAATATCCCCTTTAGATGCATCAATCATTCGATTGATGCATCTGAGCAGGGTTGATTTGCCGCTGCCGCTTGGACCTATTACAGATACAAATTCTCCGTTATCCACATTAAAAGATACTCCGCTTAATGCTTTAACACCGTTTTTGTATATTTTATCAACATTTTCTACTCTTAAAACTGTTTGTTCTGTCATTGTTTTCTCCGATTATTTAACTTTATTCATTTCGTACAAGAAATCATAGTAAGTTTCATCAACGGCGAAAAATCTTTTTTCATGAGCATTTGGGTCTACATCTTCCGCAGAGAATAATCCCTTTTCAGGATCATAGAATCCTTCGGCTGCATTTTCCGGTGTTAAATTAACCAAATGAGTTTGGATTTTTTCGATTTCTTCTTCAGTCAAATAATTTTTATTAAGCCATAAAGGACCATTCGGAACAAACGCTTGGGCTAATATTAGGAAATTGTCCTTAGCTCCCATTTCCTCCGCATAACCGCAGCAATAAGCTCCGGCATATACCTTCTGCTCATTAATTAATGTAACAGTAACCTGATGTGTTTGTCCGTATTGAACATCTGAAAAGAATTCCCCGCTTGTCTGCAATTGAGCACGTGTCTCCACATCACCTGTTCCTTCGGGACCGAAATGCTTATAGAATGTTGTTGAAGGAACCATGGAGCCGGAAGTTGATGTAGGTGACACAAACGCAAAGCTCTTTCCCTTAAGAACTTCAAGCTTATCTTTTTCTTCGGTTAATCCTTCGAAGTCCTTTGCATTATCCTTATGAGTTGCTATAAATGCCGGATATCCTGCTTCATCAGGTTTCCCCTGAGGTCCGTAGGATACAATGGGTATTACATTTTCATCTCTCATATGAGAAGTAGCATATGTATTTCCCGACTCCCAAGCCAAGTGAGCCGTTCCTGACAATATAGCCGTTGCAACCGCGGCATAATCATCCGCTACGGTATATCCGACTTCATATCCGTCGCCAAGCGCATTTTGAACTTCCGTTACCATATATTTGAAGTTTTCTTTAATGTCTCCGCCGGATGCCTCATTGGGCAAAAAAGCCATTGTTATTTTTTTTACTTTTTTTGGCTTCTCTTCCGGTTTCTGTTCTTCTGCCGGTGACTGCTCATCCGCATTGTTTACAGCAGGTGGTTCCTGAGCACATCCTGTAATAACAGTCATAAGAACCAATAATAAAACTATAAGTTTATTAAGTATTTTCATTTTCTCATTTCTCCTTGTTTTTTATTTAAAGTTAAATTTATCTTATCGAGCCTTTGTATTGGTTTTATTTGTTTAGAATTTGATTGAGGTAAATTATTTGTAAATATTTATTCAAACAAAACAAGAAGATATTTCCGAAATCCGAAATATCTTCTTGTTTTGTCCCGTATGCCTATAAAATCATAGTAGCCAATCACCCATTAAAAAAAACTACATTTCCATTGGTTTATTACCAACTAAAATGCAGCCTTTAACTTAGTGCGGATGAAGGGACTCGAACCCCCACGCTAAAGCGCTAGATCCTAAGTCTAGTGCGTCTGCCAATTCCGCCACATCCGCAGGACGCTGTTTTTAACAGCAACAAAATTGATTATACTACCGGCAAATTGCTTTGTCAAGGATTTTTTTACATGAATTATTTTTAAATTTTACTAATTTTTCAAAGCTGTCTATTATATCAATATCATTAAAAGTCAAGGTTTGTCCCGTTAATTTGCAAATATTAGCGGTATATGCAACAGCCTTATTATATTCCTTGGCAAATTTTACCGCATGTGATGTACCGCCCCTTAAGCCTCCTTCTATTACTATTACACCTTCCGAAGCTGCCGCAATCAGTCTGTTTCTGTCTATGAAAGAATACTTTTCCGCTTTGGCAAGCGGAGACAATTCAGACACTATGCAGCCTCCGTTAAGAATAATCATATTATACAAGGCTCTGTTTTGTTTTAAAATATTAAGATGTCCCGAAGGTATTACTGCTATAGTCCTGCCTTTTGCCTGCAAGCATCCATAGTGAGCAGCTTCATCGCATCCGGATGCAAAACCGCTTACAATACAGCAATCCTCTTCAGTCAGCTTTTCGGCCATTATTGAGCTTATTTCATAACCTTCCTGCGTGGGATTTCTTGTACCTACTATTGCTATGTTATTGCCCTCGTTCAAAAGCTCCAAATCACCGTCCGCATACAATATTAAAGGTTTGTCCTCAATTAAACTGAATTTGCAGGGATATCTTTCATCATATAAACCGATTATTTGAATTTTGCTTTTTTTACAGCTTTCGAATATTTTTGATGCTTCTTTTTCAATTGTATCTTCATCAATTTTCAGTCTTTTAATTTTCATATCGCTAATAAGCTTCAATGCATCAGAGAAACTGCTCAATTTTATTTTCTTTAACTCCATATAGGTTAAAATTTTACTGATAGTTTTTCTTCCTAAGCCGTTTATCAACTGCAGCCTGATTAAATCTTCGTTGCTTATCATTTCTTCCCCCATTTTATAAATCTTTACCCCTAAACATATTTTATATAAGTTATATTTAAAAAAGCAATTCATATTGTATTTCAGCAAATATAATATGAATTATATTTTATCACAAATTTCTACAAAAAAAAACTCTTCTTTTATCAGAAGAGTTAAAAAAATTTAACAATACGGGGACATTCCTTTACAGGCAAGGACTGACCCTAAATCAAAGGTGTGTCCCCCTTCCTTTTATGATATAGCTAATAAAGGATCTCCTGCGCTTACGGTCGAAGATTTTGAAGTATAAATTTTACTTACAACACCGTCTGATGAGGCTGCTATTTCATTTTCCATTTTCATTGCTTCAAGTATTAATATTATCTCGCCTTTTTTAACCGTCTGTCCCTCTGTTACCATAATATCCAATATTGTTCCCGGCATCGGCGCCGACATTAATTCTCCGTCTCCAACGGCCGCAGCCTTTGGCTCTTCTTTCTTCGGTGCCTGCTGTACAGGAGCTTTAGGAGCTTTAGGAGCTTCGGGGGCAGACTGAACAGGCTGCTGCACAGGTGCCGGCTGCTGTACGGGCTGATATGTAAATCCTCCATGACCTGCTCCGACTTCTTCAACTTCTACCGCATATGTTTTTCCGTTTACTGTTACATTGAATTTTTTCATGTTTTTCCTCCGTATAGTTTTATTACTTTATCTTCATTAACTTCATTCTGCCCTCATGTGCCCATATTGAGTCCATTTCAGGAGTTCTTTTTATATTTCTTACAATAAATTCGTTTGCTCCTTTTTTTAAGACTATGGATATTGCCGCTGTTATTGCTGCAACGATTTCTTCCTCTTCGTCCATTGCCGCTACCGCTGCCGCTATTACCGCCGCTATTTCATCCTTGTCTTCTTCCGGTGCTTTTATTTTTTCCGGTGCTTCTTGTTCATGAACTTTGTTTTTCTTAAATATATTATCAAATAATCCCATTTCTACCTCCTACAGAGGAATGTTGCCATGCTTTTTCGCAGGTCGCATTTCTCTTTTTCCTGTCAGCATGTCAAATGAACTGATTATTCTTTTTCT
>DCDU01000024.1:0-200 GCA_002316585.1 Firmicutes bacterium UBA1047
AGAATAGCCGCATCAGCAGAAAAAGGCTCTGAGCATCCGTTAGCAGATGCAATAGTAGAGGAAGCTAAAAATTTAAACTTGGATTTATACGATGTGGAAAATTTCGAAGCAATTCCGGGTCAAGGCTTAAGAGCAGAGGTTAATAGCAAGATATATTATCTCGGTAATTTAAGGTTAATAAACGAACAAAATATAAATAT
>DCDU01000024.1:355-4782 GCA_002316585.1 Firmicutes bacterium UBA1047
ATAAACGAACAAAATATAAATATCAAAAACTTTGAAGCAAAAAGTATGAAATTTGCGGAACAGGGAAAAACACCTTTATATTTTGCAGATGAAGACGGTGTATTGGGTATAATATCGGTGGCTGATATTGTTAAACCTACAAGCGAGGCTGCAATCAAGGAATTTGAAGCAATGGGAATTGAAGTTGTAATGCTTACGGGAGACAATAAAAAAACTGCCGAAGCTATCAGAAAACAGCTGAATATTTCAAGAGCCGTTGCGGAAGTATTGCCTCAGGATAAGGAAAGGGAAATAAGAAAAATCCAGGAGCAGGGCAGAAAAGTTGCAATGATTGGAGACGGTATCAATGATGCTCCGGCGCTTGCAAGGGCAGATGTGGGAATTGCCATAGGAGCGGGAACGGATGTTGCCATAGAATCAGCCGACATAGTGCTTATAAGAAGCGATTTGCTGGATGCTGTTACGGCAGTTCAATTAAGCAAGGCTACTTTAAAGAATATAAAACAAAATTTATTTTGGGCATTTATTTACAATTCAATAGGAATACCATTGGCGGCAGGAGTATTTTTCGGCATATTGGGATGGAAGCTTAATCCTATGTTTGCCGGAGCTGCAATGAGTCTAAGCTCAGTTTCGGTGGTATCAAATGCATTGAGGCTTAAATTCTTTAAGCCTGTGAGGATGGCAAAGGAAGCTTTAATTGTTTATTCAAATGAAACAGATATTCCGGCTAATAAAGAAAGATTAACAAAAAATAATAATAAAAATGGAGGAAATGAAATGAATAAGGTATTAACAGTTGAAGGAATGAGCTGCGGACATTGCAAGGCGGCTGTTGAAAAAGCGCTGAAAGCGGTAGACGGAGTAAAAAATGCAGTGGTTGATTTAGAAAAAAAATCTGCAAATGTAACATTAAATAAGGAAGTAAATACAGATATTTTAACAAAAGCAGTAACAGATGCGGGATATGAAGTAACAAATATTGAATAAAAGGCAGTATTAATAAGTTAAATTTACTTGAAAGAACACAGCAAATATTATAAAATATGTGTATGTTGAAATGTATTTATATTCAAAATAAATAATAAGAGGAATTAATTTGAAAAATAAAAATAAGTGGCTCATAGGACTGATTCCTATATCGGTTTTAATTATATTATTTGCAAAGAACAATTCAAGTTGTGCGGAGTATTACGCTGTTAATATTTATCCCATTTTTGTGAAGGCTTGGGGATTATTTTCATTTATAACCAATGAATCATTGGCAGAGATAATTATAATTGCTTTCTTATTGATAACAATATTGTTAACAGCCGTTGTAATCGTTAAAACTGTGAAAAATAGGACATCCGCACATATTAAAAAATATATCTTAGGTTTGATTTCATTTTTTTCAGTGATGTATTTTTTATTTGTTTTATTTTGCGGAATCAATTATTACAGATATGAATTCACCCATTACAGCGGTTTGGAAATTCAAGAGTCTTCCAAACAGGAGCTGATTGAGCTTTGTGAAACTTTAATTGAAGATGCAAATGAGTACAGGTCAAAATTAAGCACTGATGATTCAGGTACCGCGGAATTATTAGACAAGAATTTTCATGAAACTGCACAGAGAGCTAAAAATGCCATGAGCAGAGTATCAGAAGAGTACAAAATATTGGAGGGAAACTTTTCGGCTCCAAAGGCTGTTAGACAGTCAAAGGTTATGTCCTACTTGGGGATAACAGGAATCTTCTTTCCTTATACATTTGAAGCCAATGTGAATGTTCATATACCGCCCTACCAGATTCCTTCGGTAATGCTTCATGAATTGGTGCATTTAAGGGGATTTATGAGGGAAGATGAAGCAAACTTCATAGCATACTTAGCATGCATTAAATCAGGGTACGATGATTTTTATTACAGCGGGACTATGACAGCCTTGAGTTACTCGATGAATGCTCTATATTCTGCGGATTATGATGAATTTGTAAAGCTTTATAACTTATATTCGGAGGATGTAAGAAAGGATACGGAATTCTCAAGAAATTATTGGAAGCAGTTTGATACCAAGGTTGCTGATATGGCTCATAAAGTAAATGATACTTATTTAAAAGCAAACAATCAATATGACGGAGTAAGGAGTTACGGAAGAATGGTAGATTTACTGCTGGCATATTACAGACAATTATAAAGGCATAATTAAACATCTTTGGGATAAACTAAAAAAACCATTGATGAAAGGAGATATGCCATGGCGGAAATTAAGTGTACGGTAACAAATTGTTACTTTAACAAAAGATTGGGATGTACGGCTCCGACAATCGCCGTTGAGGGAAAAAGATCGGACGAAAGCCGTTCAACTAACTGCGATACTTTTATTGAGCAGAAGCCCGGTGTGCGAAGCTCCGTGAGTGAACCTCTGAGTGACACGGATATTAAATGCATGGCGGCAAAATGTGTTTATAATGAGTCCCAGCGCTGTGAAGCAACGGATATTATAATTAACGGAAAAAATGCAGTCGTTCCGGCGGAAACATGCTGCAGCACATTCAAAGTTAAATAAATCAATGGAAAAGGATGATATATTCTGAAAGAGAATGCATCATCCTTTTTGTATGCCATACGCACCTTAATCTGTTTTTAGGGTCTTTTTTTTATGAGCCTGCGATGTTTGACAACAAAATATTGTGGTATAATTAGGAACAAAATATTATTAAAATGCGTCTAAAAGACAAAGAGGTGATTTTATGAAAAATCTTAATAAGATATTTATTTTAACCCTTATTTTAATTTTATGTTTCAGCATTACAGTTTTTGCTCAAGATGCCATAAAAATTTATGTGGATAATGAAGAGGTATTCTTGGATGTTGTTCCATTCGTAGAAAATGGAAGGGCATTGATACCCTTAAGAGATGTTTTTGAGAAGTTAGGCGCCAAGGTAGATTGGAACAAAAGCCTTCAGGAAGTAGTTATTAAGGATAACAACAATGAAATCGAAATGATTTTAGGCAAGGACAAAGTAATGGTTAATGGTATTATCAAGGATATCGATGTACCCACCAAGATGATAAACAGCAGAACATTTGCCCCTCTTAGATTTATTGTTGAAAATTTGGGACATACGGTGAGATGGGACGGAAATACCGGCTCAATATACATAACTAAAAATACTGCTGTCTCTGCTGATAAAAATGTAATTTCAACTGTAGGAACAAAGGAAAACTTAATTGCATTGTTAGAGTACAGCTCAAAACTTCATAATTATATTTTGATGGAAAGAAGCGTTGTAAACGGTATTGCCGATGACTCCATATCGGAAACCACCATGGCTCCGGAAGCTCCGCGAGATGAGAGCGAATCTGCGACTTCCAACATGGATAAATCCGATACAAACAATCAGGTTGAAGGTGTTCAGGAAGGGGATATTATTAAAAATGACGGAAAATACATATATATCAATACAAGCACAGGCTTGAAAATAATTGATTCAAGTCCAAATGCGCCGAAGGTTGTAAATACTGTGACTGTTCCTGAAAATACAAGCATCGGTGAAATTTTCACGGCAGGAAACAAGCTTGTTGTAATTGGTCAGAATAATTACTTCCGCATTATGGATAAACCTATGGCTGACAGCGCGAATACAATAATGCCTCCAAGATATTATGATGACAGGACAAATGTATTGATTTATAATATAGAAAACATTGAAAGACCCATACTTGAAAGAGAATATCTTTTTGACGGCAATTATTTATCCGGAAGGGTTATTGATGATAGCCTATATTTGATAAGCAACAAGAATATTAACATAGGGTTTAGCTATTATGATAAAAAGGATATAGAGATACCTGCCCCATATTATACCGATGTGCTTAATAATGAGAAGCATGAATATGGATATGATGAAATAAAATATTTCCCCAATTATATCGATTCAAGATATATGTATGCCATTGGAATTGATTTGTCCGATAAAGCATCCGAGCCGGATGTGGATGTGTTCTTAGGCGGCTCCGATACAATTTATGTTTCGCAGGAAAGCCTCTATGCGGCGGTAACCGATTATTCATATGACTACAGAATTAGTCAGCTTGAAGAATTTAATCCGGAATATACAACAAGTACCGTAGTCTATAAATTCAAGTTGGATAAAGGTAAAATAGGCAAGATTATTCAGGGTGAAGTTCCGGGTACCATAATTAATCAATTCTCAATGGATGAGCATAACAAAACATTCAGAATTGCAACCACCACCGGTGATATGTGGAGAAATACATCCAAAAACAATGTATATATTTTGGATGAAAATTTAAAAACATTGGGAAAATTAGAAGGTTTAGCAGAAGGTGAAAGAATTTACAGCACACGTTTTGTCGGGGACAGGGTGTATATGGTAACGTTCAGGCAGGTTGACCCCCTGTTTGTAATTGACACATCAAAT
>DCDU01000024.1:4906-6840 GCA_002316585.1 Firmicutes bacterium UBA1047
TGTTTGTAATTGACACATCAAATCCAAAAGCTCCGGAATTAAAAGGAATGCTTAAAATTCCGGGATACAGCACATATTTGCATATGGTTGATGAAAACCACATATTAGGCTTCGGATATGATACGGAAGAAAACCAGTGGGGAGGAACCGTGACCGGCGGCTTAAAAATTTCAATGTTTGATGTTACAAATGTTTCTAAGCCGAAAGAAGCATTTACCGAAATAATCGGGAAGGCAGGAACTTATTCGGAAGTATTGTACAATCACAAAGCATTGATGTTTTCTTTGAGCAAGGGAATAATGGCATTTCCTTTAAACAGAACAACAGATGATTATAAGAGTGATTTTAGCGGAGCATATATTTACAATGTGTCTAATGACAGCATTGACATAAGGAACATGATAACTCACAGGGAATCCGACAAGACCTACGGAGATGAAATCATAAGAATAATATACATTGGTGATTATTTGTACACATTCTCCGAAAATAAAATGCAGGTACACAGCATTGATACAAATAATAAAGTAAGTGAGTTAATAATAAAATAGAGACCTTGCACAATCGGGGATACACCTTTTTAGGGGTATCTCCCCATACATATAAGGAGGCGCATATGAAAAAGTCTAACTTTTTTGCATTTATATCAAGAATGAAATACATAAACCGGTGGGGATTAATGAGAAATATCAAGGAAGAAAATGTATCTGAGCACAGCCTTGATGTTGCTGTGATTGCCCATGCTCTGACCGTTATACAGAAAAGGCGGTTGAATATGGATGTAAATCCTGAAAGGACAGTTCTTTATGCCATTTATCACGATGCGGCGGAAATATTTACCGGAGATATGCCGACACCTGTGAAATATTATAATTCTTTAATAAAATCGGCTTATAAGGAAGTGGAATTGTCAATAAATGAAAGACTTTTAAATATGCTTCCTGATGACTTTAAAGATGAATTTGAAGATGTTTTAATTCCTAAGGAAAAGGAAAAAGAAATATGGAAAACCATAAAAGCAGCAGATAAAATAAGTGCATATATCAAATGCATTGAAGAAGAAAAATCAGGCAACAAGGAATTTTTAAAAGCAAAGCAATCACTGTTAAAAGAAATAGAAAAAATGAATATGCCTGATGTTAAGATATTTATGGATGAATTTTTAGAAGGCTACAGCCTGACCTTAGATGAAATGGAGATGTCCTAACCCTATTTTTCGGAGTGTTTTTTCCGCCTTATTTTCATCAAGTACGGGGACATTTCTCTTACCCCAAAGACTATCCCTATAGTAAGAGGTGTGTCCCCCTTCCTTAAACCGCAAAGGATAAATAGCATCCGCTCATAAAGCCGAGCAACAGAAATATTGAGCTGCTTTTACCGCTGTAAAGAATCTTTGCTTCCGGGATTAATTCATTTGCTGAAACATAAAGCATGCTGCTTGCTGCGGTTGAAAGACAAAAAGCTGTGAAATAATCTGAAATTCCTCCGATTATTGCTCCGAATACAGCTCCGAGGGCGGTCGGAACACCTGTTAGCAAAGTCAAAAACATTACCGTAGCAGGAGATGCACCTGCCATAATCAATGGAATACCAACGCTTATGCCTTCCGGTATATCATGGGCTGCAATGAGTATTCCTATTTTTATGCCTAAATTATCCGAATAAACATAGCTGGAGCCTACAGCCACACCTTCAGGGAAATTATGCAAGCTTAAACTGATTATAATAATTAAACTCATTTTAATATAGTTTAATTTTTTCCCTTTATATTGGTTTAATTTTTTGACGGGAATCATATCATTTGCACAAAAAACAATCATAAGACCGATTGCAAGACCTAATGTAACTATAAAGAATCCACCGATTTCATATGCTTCGGGCATAAGGTCAAAAGATGTTACCGCAAGCATGATTCCTGCTGCAAAGCTTAAAAT
>DCDU01000110.1:0-4051 GCA_002316585.1 Firmicutes bacterium UBA1047
TAGCAAGCAAGGAGGTTGAGTAGCATGATTAAAGAATATAAAACCATATCTGAGGTAGCAGGACCTTTAATGCTTGTTAAGAATGTTGAAAATGTAGCATATGATGAGTTGGGAATTATTGAGCTTCCAAACGGTGAAACAAGAAGCTGCCGTGTTTTGGAAATTAACGGAAGCAATGCAATGGTTCAGTTGTTTGAAAGCTCTGCAGGCATCAACTTAGCGGAATCCAAGGTGAAATTTCTTGGAAGAGGAATGGAATTTGCAGTTGCGGAAGATATGTTAGGACGTGTATTTGACGGTCTTGGCAGACCAATAGATAACGGTCCTGAAATAATTCCGGAAAAGAGATTGGATATTAACGGTCTTCCCATGAACCCGTCAGCAAGAGACTACCCCAATGAATTTATTCAGACAGGCGTTTCTGCAATAGATGGTTTGAACACATTGGTAAGAGGTCAAAAGCTGCCTATTTTCTCGGGCTCCGGACTTCCTCATGCTGATTTGGCCGCTCAAATTGCGCGTCAGTCAAAGGTTTTGGGAACTGAATCTAAATTTGCCGTTGTATTTGCTGCAATAGGTATAACCTATGAGGAAGCAGACTTTTTTATTTCAGATTTTAGACGAACGGGAGCAATTGACAGAACTGTTCTGTTTATGAATTTGGCTGATGACCCGGCAATTGAGCGTATATCTACGCCTCGTATGGCATTAACCGCAGCGGAATTTCTTGCATTTGAAAAGGATATGCACGTATTGGTAATATTAACCGATATTACAAACTATGCAGAGGCCCTCCGAGAAGTATCGGCTGCACGTAAAGAGGTACCCGGCAGACGTGGTTATCCGGGATATTTGTACACGGATTTAGCTTCCATATATGAAAGGGCGGGAAGAAAAAGAGAGCATGACGGCTCAATTACCATGATACCCATATTGACAATGCCGGAGGATGACAAGACTCACCCTATTCCTGACCTTACGGGATATATTACAGAAGGACAGATTATTCTTTCCCGTGAATTGTACAGAAAGAATATTAAGCCTCCAATTGATGTTCTGCCTTCACTTTCACGTTTGAAAGATAAAGGTATAGGAAGGGGAAAAACAAGAGAAGACCATTCCGATGTATTAAATCAGTTGTTTGCGGCATATGCAAGAGGTAAAGAGGCAAAGGAGCTCATGGCAATACTTGGGGAAGCGGCACTTTCCGATGCTGATAAATTCTATGCAAAATTTGCGGATGAATTTGAAAAGACATATGTATCTCAGGGCTATGAAACAAACAGAACCATTGAAGAAACATTGAAGATAGGCTGGGATCTCTTGACAATTCTTCCAAAGAGCGAATTAAAACGTATAAGGGACGAATATCTTGAAAAATATTATCCGAAAAATGAATAGCAAGGGGTGGTTATGTGGCAAGATTAAATGTTAATCCTACCAGAATGGTTTTAACCTCTCTTAAAAAGCGTTTAAAGGTGGCTGTTAAAGGTCATAAAATGCTGAAGGATAAACGTGATGAGCTTATGAAACGGTTCTTAGAGCTTGCAAGAGAAAATAAAGCTTTGCGGGAACGGGTGGAGGCACATATCGGCGATGTTTATTCAAATTTTGTAATAGCAAGTGCCGTAATGTCTTCGGAGGTTTTAGAGGAAGCCCTTATGTATCCTAAACAGGGAGTAACCATTGAGGTAGGCAAGAAAAATGTAATGAGCGTAAATGTTCCTGTGTTCGATTTTAAAACAACAACAAGCGACACTGCAAATATTTACCCTTACGGTTTTGCCAATACTTCAGCTGAGCTCGATAGTGCAATTGAAAATTTGTCAAGTATTTTCCCTGAGCTGTTAAAATTGGCAGCTGTTGAGAAAGAAGTTCAACTTCTTGCAGCTGAAATAGAGAAAACCAGAAGAAGAGTAAATGCTCTTGAATATGTTATGATTCCGCAATTCGAGGAAACAATCAAGTATATCCAAATGAAGCTTGATGAAAATGAAAGAGGAAATCAAACAAGGCTTATGAAAGTTAAAGACATGATGGTTCAACAGGCAATCGAAGAAAAACAAGAAAGAACAAAGGCTGCTTTTGACGAATATGTTAACAGATAAACAAATATTTTCTATTTGGGGACATTCCATTTCCGGCGTGTCCCCTATTGTTTTCATTGCTGATTTCTTCATCACTCATCGGATATGCAGCAATTTTTATTTCATCAAATTTATCAGAGGGTGTTATGAATCCGGTCCAACTATAATTTTCTCCTTCATAATTAAATCTTCTATACTTCTATACTTGCCTTTCAAGCTTTCCAATCTTTTGCTTGACAATATAAGTAACTGCATATATACTTTGATTATCAAATTAATAGATGATAAAACAATGGAGATATTATGAAATTAAATGAATTGAGAATAGGAAATTTAACCGCTAAGATTCCCATAGTTCAGGGAGGCATGGGCATTGGAGTATCGTTGTCGGGCTTGGCAGCAGCCGTTGCAAATGAAGGCGGAATAGGAACAATATCCGGTGTTCAGATAGGTTTCAGAGAACCTGATTTTTTAACCGACCCTGTATCTGCAAACTTAAGGGCGATAGGCTCAGAAATTAAGAAGGCAAGAGAAAAATCAAAGGGAATTATAGCCATGAATTTTATGGCGGCAATGAACAATTATGAATTGTATGTTAAAAAAGCAGTTGAAGAAAAAATAGATTTAATAGTTTCAGGCGCAGGTCTGCCGATTGCCCTTCCTAAATTAGTAAAGGGCAGCAATACAAAGATAGCTCCCATTGTATCATCTGCAAAGGCTGCAAGAATAATAATAAAAAGCTATCTTAAATCTGAAAGGCTTCCGGATGCGGTAGTAGTGGAAGGACCTTTGGCAGGAGGGCACTTGGGCTTTAAAATGAATGAATTGTTGGAAGATAAATGTATGAAGCTAAAGGACATAGTTAAGGAAGTAAAACTTTTGTTAAGTAGCTATGAGAAAGAATACAATGTGAGAATTCCTGTAATTGCAGCAGGAGGAATAAGAACAAAGGATGATATCTCGGAGCTTAAGGAAGCAGGTGCTGACGGTTTCCAGGCAGCCAGTTTATTTGTTCCTACAGTTGAATGTGACGCGCACTATAATTTTAAATCGGCATATATTAATGCAACCGACGAAAGTGTTAAGATTATAAAAAGTCCTGTTGGAATGCCTGCGAGAGCCGTACAAACAAATTTTTTAGCGGCAGGAAAATTAAGCATAAAAAAATGTTACAAATGCATGCCCGGATGTAATCCCAAGGAAATTCCCTATTGTATATCGGAAGGTTTATTAAATGCGGTGGAGGGGAGAGACGGTCTTGTTTTTTCAGGTGCAAACTTAAATAATATAAATAAAATAACAACGGTAAAGGAAGTAATAAATAAATTAATCGGCTGATGATTTCCATATAAACTGTAGAGCAAATATGTATGAAAATGCATAATTGTTCTTTAAATAGACACAAAATTGCGTATGAAGACAATAAAATATAAGTTTATCGGTAAATTAATTCAAAAAATGTCTTGACAAAATATTTGCCATGATATATCATGACTTTTAATATTAATATTTGCTGTGAAGAGGAATAGTAATGAAACATGGACTCAGAGAGAAGGTTGCTTGGTGAAATACCTTTGTCCCAATGTTGATTGAACCCGCCTCGGAGCGTTTGGGGGTAACAACCCAAAGGGCATAACCCTTATTTTTAACGAGATGCTGCATAATTTTATGCAGTTAGAGTGGTACCGCGGACAACCGCCTCTTATAGAGGCGGTTTATTTTATTTAAGAAGGAGGTTCATTATGAGAGGAGATACTTTACAAATTTCAGTATCAATGATTGTTTACATGACTGTTGTTATAGGCATTGGATTATATTTTGCAAAACGTGCCAATGAAAGCAGTGAAAACTATTTTTTAGGAGGTAGATCACTTGGTCCGTTAGTTACAGCTATGAGCGCCGAAGCATCCGATATGAGCGGATGGTTGTTAATGGGCCTTCCCGGAGTAGCATACTGGTATGGG
>DCDU01000110.1:4151-4338 GCA_002316585.1 Firmicutes bacterium UBA1047
CCGGAGTAGCATACTGGTATGGGTTAAGTGATGCCGTATGGACTGCAATAGGTCTTGCGGCGGGAACATATTTAAACTGGTTGTTTATTGCTAAAAGACTTCATAATTATTCGGTTGCGGCAGGTAATTCAATAACGCTTCCTGATTTTTTCAGCAATCGTTTTAAAGAAAAAAATAAAATAATAAT
>DCDU01000056.1 GCA_002316585.1 Firmicutes bacterium UBA1047
GCAGTGCCGTTTTCTTTAAACCCCTTATAAACCCACAATGGTATATAATTTATATTATTTATGGATACTTCTCCTGTTTCCCCCTTTTTTTCTATTTCTATATCAATTATAATTCCATCTTCAGTATATCTTGAAACGTGCTCTGTCATACCGTAAGGAACTAAGGTTTCCACTCTTTGATTTGATATGAAATTACCCATGGAATATGCTACAAATTTTGTTTCGCCTTCATAATCCAATGATTGTGTAGGCTGAATAACATGAGGATGGCTTCCTAATATTATGTCTACACCTGCCTTGAAAAGCATATCAGCCAAAATTTCCTGTCTTTGAGCTTGAATTCGAGAATATTCATCTCCCCAATGAAGGTATGCAATTATTACATCAGCATTTTGTTCCTTGGCATATGCCACATCTTCCTTCATTTTTGTTTCATTAATAATATTAACCATTGCATCTAAGTCTTCAGGACTAAGGACTGATTCAAGACCGTTAACTATTTCGGTATATGCAATAAATGCAAACTTTATACCCTTTACATCCTTAAATAATACCCTTGTTTCAGGTTTTTCTTTGAAGGTTCCGATTGGCTCCATTCCTCTTGCTTTAATTTGCTCTATAGTTCTTATAATACCTGCTTTTCTTGTATCTAGGCTGTGGTTGTTAGCAGTTGACAATATATCAAATCCTGCATTTTTGATAGCATCCAATGCTTCATCGGGAGCATTGAACAATGGATATCCCTGATATGCGTATACGTTATTCCCTGCAGTTGTTCCTTCAAAATTAGCAATAGCTATGTCTGCTTCCATGATAATATCTTTTATAGCTTTAAAACTGTTTTCAAAATTATAGGTATTTGTTGTGTAGTCATACGCCCCTTCTAATTGCGAGGGATGAAACATTATGTCTCCTGTAGCTCTTATTCTTACAGTTAAATCCTCTTCAGGCTGCTCCTCTGTAATTTCATTTGAAGTTTCTTCTCCGATTAGCTCATCAGCAGGCTCATCTATAGGCGGCTGCCCTTGTTTTTTCCCGTCCTTGCCGATACCGCTAACAACAAAAGAAGCTGCTAATACACCGATTAATAGTACTAATGACCATGACATTAATTTAATTCTTTTTTTACGTCGTCTATGTTTTCTGTTCATATACTACCTCTTTAATAATTACATATTAATTCTATCTTACTATGAAAGATTTTGCAAGAAATTAAATTATTAAAATTATATTAACTCTTGATTAAAGCCTTTGGTCCATATCCGATAAGCTCATATCTTTTTTCTTTTTTTAAAGCCTTCAAAACAAGCTCATAATTTTCTTTTTTTGAATATTGAAGCAATGCTCTTTGCATTCTTCTTTCTTCTATGTCTTTTGGAACATACACTTCTTCATTTGTTAAAGGGTTAAACCCAGTATAATACATGCATGTTGACATTGTTCCCGGTGTAGGATAAAAATCCTGAACCTGCTCCGGTATATGGCCCATATCCCTTATATATTCAGCTAGCTCAATTGCATCTTTTAAGCGTGAGCCGGGGTGGGATGATATAAAATATGGTACAATATATTGCTCTTTGTTAATCTTTTTGTTTACATCATTAAACTTTTCTACAAACTTATTGTATGTTTTTATGGAAGGCTTGCCCATGAGTCTTAAAACTGATTCAGAAACATGCTCCGGAGCAGTTCTTAATTGTCCGCTTACATGATACCTGCACAATTCATCGATAAAGTCATCATTATTATCATATATTGCATAATCATATCTTATACCTGAACGAATAAAAACTTTTTTAATACCTTCCGTATTTCTTATTTTCCTCAATAATTCTATATAATCCTTGTGGTCTACCTGTAAATTTTTGCACTTTTGGGGCGTTAAGCATTCTTTATTTATGCATGCACCAAGCTTTTCTTGTTTTTTGCATGCTTTAATTCTGAAATTGGCGGTAGGTCCTCCCACATCATGTATATATCCTTTAAAGTCTTTGTGTGACTTCATCTTCTCGACTTCATTCAATATGGACTCATGGCTTCTTTTTTGTATTATTCTTCCCTGATGAAAATTAAGTGAGCAAAAGCTGCAGCCTCCAAAGCATCCTCTGACACTTGTAATGCTGAATTTTATTTCATTAAATGCAGGTACTCCCAAGTCTTTATACATAGGATGGTACTCCATCATATAATCCATATCATAAATATCATCCAATTCTTGCTCGGACAAAATCTCCATCGGGGGATTTTGAACCACATAGACTGTATCATACTGCTCAACCAAGGTCTTTGCACTCTTGGAGTCTGTATTTTCATATTGTATTTTAAAGCTTTCACAGAATTTTTTCTTTGAAGACACAACTTCATTATAGTCCGGTAAAAATATTGGAGCGTATGGACGCTCTCTGTCTTTTGTCTTATATACGGTTCCGTTAATAAATGTAATTTCTTCAATGGGAATACCGGCTCCCAATGCTTCAGCAATTTCGAGCAACGCTTTTTCACCCATGCCGTACACCAATACATTTGCACCCGAATCCAATAAAACAGACCTTTTAACACTGTCGCTCCAATAGTCATAGTGGCTTAATCTTCTTAAGCTTGCTTCAATACCTCCTATTATTATGGGTACATCCTTGTATGCCTCTCTTATCCGGTTGGAATATACGGTTACAGCCCTGTCAGGTCTTAAATTTGCTTTGCCTCCCGGAGAATAAGCATCACTGCGCCTTTTTTTCTTAAAAGTCGTATAATGATTAACCATTGAGTCTATATTTCCTGAATTAACAAGAAATGCGAGACGCGGTTTTCCCAACACCTTAAAAGAAGATAAATTCTTCCAATCAGGCTGGGGAATGATTCCTACTTTGTAACCGAATCTCTCCAATACTCTTGACAAAACAGCAGCAGCAAAAGAAGAATGATCAACATATGCATCGCCAGTCACGAACACAAAATCACATTCATCCCATCC
>DCDU01000151.1 GCA_002316585.1 Firmicutes bacterium UBA1047
TAGTATGGTTTCATAGTAGTATATTGAATCAAACATATCTCCATTTTGAGATAATAGTGGTTAATGATGGCTCTAGGGATAGCTCTGCGAATATCTGCAACCGCTATGCAAAAAAAGATAGCAGGATAAAGGTTGTTCATAAAAAGAACAAAGGTGTTTCATCAGCCAGAAACCTTGGTCTGGATATAAGCCGGGGAAGGTATATAATGTTTATTGACAGTGATGACTGGGTCGAACCAGAAATGATCGATCACCTGGTTCAGGTCCAGAAAGAACACAACGTAGATATTATAATGTTTGGCACATATGAAGATGATTTAATTAGAAGGGAAACTCATATTATAAAATATAAAGAGGATAAGCAGTTAAACAAGGAGGATTTAATCAAACTGATCCCTACATGGGTGAAGAATGAAAGAATCAATACAGTTTACACTAAAATGTATAAAGCAAGCATGATTAAAAACAATAAAATCCGGTTTGATGAAGCTCTGAATATAGGCGAAGATGCGTTGTTTAATTATCGGGTTTATTTTCAAACGGAAACTATATTTCTGACGACAAAATGCTTCTATCACTATATGATCAGAGATACAAAATCCCTAAGCAAACGATTGAACCCAAATAAATATGAAATGCTTACTCATGTCAATGACACCCTCATAGCACTTATTCATAACAATGAAGCTTATAAAGGTTTGCTGCCATCTGCTGACTATATTAGGATCAAAAATATATGCTCCTGTTTGATAGACATATTTAAATATCATAGCAGCAAGTCCTATAAAATTAAGCGAAAAATGGTGAGAGATATAGTAATGATTGGAAATAAAAAACACAACTATAGAACAAATAATTTCTTTTATGATATTTTGGCATATATACTTGTTAGTAAGAATGTTACTTTAGTATATTTTCTCTGTTTCACTTTCTATAATATCAGCAAGTTCATTACTTATTTCAATAAATTCCGCTAGTAATTCCTTTTGAAATCAACAAAGAATATTAGACCAATACTTTTTGATTATGTACATCCGTGACTAACATACCTAGGAAAAGCCAAAACATCCTTGCATTATTTAGTGATACTGCCAAGGAGCCAATCATAAAGATTAACAGCATATCCTTTAATACTACGGTTAAATCCTGATAGTTCTCTTTATTGAAGCTTACCTTAGTTATAACGAGGAACAAAAATATAAATAGTAAAGCAGCTAATATGGTTCCCCATTCTGAAAACAGCTGCAAATAGGTATTATGAGCAACTAAGGATGTATTGTACAATTTCTTTGCAAGACCGGAATATGTACCTATGCCTATCCCCAGCACAGGAGATCGCTTTATTAGTCCTAAAGCAGCCTCCCATGTCAAATCTCTGTTTGAGCCCATATCGGAAACCGCTTTGTCGAAGTCTGTAAAGAGCAATTGTATTCTTCTCAAGGCAGGTAGTTTATCAGACATTATTTCAAGTACATCAGGTAAAATATCAGCAATAAACAGCACAGACATAATAACAGGAATTAATAGCAGGATGTGGACTATTACTGCCTTTAATGTGAATTTCACTGTTATCAGCGACTCAAATATTCTAATAATTGTGTAGCTGATCAAGATGATCAATCCAGTCTTGGAGCCTGATGCCATAATAGACAGAACCAAAATCACTATAATCCCTGCAGAAAATATTTTTTTCATGCTTCTCTTTCGACTGAAATATGCTATTGCCGTGTTTTGTATAATTGAGAAATAGTTTGGGTCATTCATAAGACCTTTCAGCCTTAACCCGCCATAGAAAAATGTATGAGAAAATAATTCTGCATTAAAAAAAGCCAACAGAAAGCCGGAAGCACCAATCACCGCTGCAGCATGGGAATACCATCTGATAATGATTTCATTCTCTCCCATTGACAGGCTGCAGCCAACGACAAAATACATAAACACTGTAAGAAGCTTTATATAGTTTGTCATAACTGAACTGGGAGATGGATAGTAAAGAAGCTGCTTTGGTACATGATATAATGATGTATAGAACAGTAGAGCTGTTAACAGTAAAAAAAATAAGATTGCCTGCTTGTGAAACTTAATTCTATTTTGTAGTAATAAAAGGAACAGGATAAGGATGAAAAAAAGATCTGCAATGGAAATATTCACACCCAAAATCACATCTGACTGATTAAGAAATATGCCAAATATAACTAAAATACAGACAGAAGTCTTATTAAACGGTTTAACCATTTTTATTGCACCTCATATACCAATTTCAGTTCATCAAGTACTGCTTCTTCTATAAAAGGTTGAACAGCAAGTCTTCCAGCTTGACCAAAATCGTTCCTGAGTTTTTCGCTGCTGTACAATTCAAGAATACGGCAGCAAAAGCCCAAACTATCCTCAGGCTTAAGCAAGTATCCTGTCACACCATCTTTTATCAATTCTTTATGTCCCCGGTTCAACGAGGCGATAATTGATTTCTCACAAAGCATGGCTTCCATTACATTCAAAGGAAGACCCTCTCTAAAACTTGCAGAAACCGATACATCGCAGATGTTCAAATATCTTTCCAGATCATTGCGGTAGCCTAAAAAATCTACCACATCATTCATGCCCAGACTGTCAGTTAAATTTTTCAGTGTTTGCTCCATGAGTCCATCGCCGGCAAGCAGCAATTTAACTTCCGGTACTGATTCTCTTACTTTGGCAATAGCTCTTATAATTGTGCCTTGATTCTTATTCTTGTTTAATTCTCCCACACACAGTATTATGAAATGCTCGCTTAAGTATCCTAATTCTCTTCTAAGCTTATCCTTATCACCCTTTGATATGATATTATATTTTCTCGTATTCACCCCTGTACCATGAACAAAAAATATTTGAGAGGCGAATTTCGCTGATGCCAGGCAATAGTCTTCCTGATTTATTGTAATTATCTTGTCAGTAAGGTGGGCAAGGCATTTCTCAATCGGATAATAAAGCAGCCAGTTCTTTAATGGAGCACCCTTATAAAAATGAAACCCATGGGCTGTGTAAATTACTTTTGTTCCTGTCTTGCGTAGAGGTCTAGCCGCCAGCCTGGTTATAAGTCCTGCTATCGGTGTATTGCAGTGAACTATATCATATTTATAGTCAAGCATTAGCTTTTTCAATTCCTTATATGCCTTAAGGTTGTTTTTATTGAAAGGAGACCTTTCAAAAGCTATGTCAAAGGTCTTGTCCGATTCCTTAAGCTGCAAGCCGTCTTTATCAATCAAGTTGTTTCTGGCTGCTGCATGTACCTCATACCCTTTTGTTTTCAGCATTTCTATCAATGGTTTATGAAACTGTGCCAGATGACTCTGAACCGTAGCTGTTACTAAAACCTTTTTCATTTCCATATACTCCTGAATATTTATTACTTATAATATTGGCTGCTCTCAACTATACTTTATGACTTTTCTTTTCAGGGGGCATCTTGGTTAATAGGATTCCAAGGATTCTACCACCTTCGAATTGAATCCGTTTGAGCATTTTCAGGATGGTATCCTTAGATGATTCGCCAGCTGCAACAACAGCAAGATATCCATCCACTTGCATGAATTTGACCTGTTCCTCTGACACTGTTTCTATAGACGGAGTGTCAAGTATGACAAAGTCAAAGGCTTCTCTTAGCTCAAATAGCAAATTTCTCATATTATTGGAGAAAATCAATTCATCAGCATTAAATACATTGATTCCAGCAGGCAGTATATACAAATTGTCTATACCGCTCTTGTAAACAACTTCCTGCCAACTGCTTTCCTCCATCAAAATATTGGATAGACCATTTAAATCGGTTTTGAATATCTCATGCAGAACCGGCTTTTTTAAGTCACAATCAATCAGCAATGTCAATTTTTTATTCTCGGCAAGAGCAGCAGCAAGCAAGGATGCTGAAATGGATTTCCCTTCCTTGGGTTTGGCGCTGGTAATTGCAATTGTTTTAATTTTGCACACTTTGGATAAATATAGCAGGTTTGTTCTTAAGGTGCGAAATGAGTCAAAAACAGAATACCTGACAGTCTTGGTAATTCTGTCGATGTCTGCCATCTTAATCTCCATATTTTTTTGCTTTGGGATTTTTCCAATAAGCGGTATGTTTAAATATTCATCTACATCTTTCTCGCTTTTTATTTTATTATCGAAAAACTCCATCATAAGTACAACTGATAATGCCATAACTGAACCAACAAAAAGGCTTACAAAATAGTATAACTTTATACTGATTATTTCTATGGGATATGGTTCAACTGTCTCTAATATTTTTATTTTGTATTCAGGATAAATCCGGGTCGCTTCGATAATAAAAATTTCAATTACAGCCTCCAATATCTGAAAGGCCTGATCGCTGTTGTGCCATTTTACTTTAATTTCCATAAAAGATGTCTGCGGCTGAGGTAAAGCCTCTATGTGGTTCTTCAGCTCATTTGCAGACACGTTTAAACCCAATTTATCAATTGCGCCTACTGCAACGGCATTTGTTTTCAGGATCATTATATAAGTTCGCATACTGTCTTTGACAGTATTAATGTCCTGTATTTGAAATTGCGATTGATCATCACTCAAGGTGCTGCCAATAATTAAACTGACTCGAGTCTCATATATAGGTTCCTGCCATAGAATCCTGTATAGCAGGGCAATAGCCAGGATGATTATGACAATGATAATGAATAAGTATATTCTTTTATTTATTATCCTGAATATGTCTTTGTACCCAATATACATCTGCTCCCCATCCACATATTCTTCCTCCCCCGTAAAAATTATGCCTCTAAGCAATATATGAAAACATAGACAAGTATATGCAAGTTGGAGGTTGGAAGTTGGATATAGTTATCACATTTTGTAGGGGCAGACGATCCTGTCTGCCCTTCTGGAAGTCGGAGGTCAGAAATTGGATTTAATAAAAAAACGCCAGATAACAGTAATGTCATCTGACGCTTCATATGGCTCCCCAGACTGGACTCGAACCAGTAACCCCTCGGTTAACAGCCGAGTGCTCTACCATTGAGCTACTGAGGAATACAGTAAGATCCGGCAGCGGCCTGCTCTTCCGGGAGGTCACCCTCCAGGTACCATAGGCGCAG
>DCDU01000021.1:0-1158 GCA_002316585.1 Firmicutes bacterium UBA1047
TGCTCCAAAACATATGCCTTATCAGCAATAGACAATGCCTTAAATGCATTTTGTTCAACCAAAAGAATTGTTTTTCCCATATTTTTAATTTCAATTATAATATCAAATATAGTATTTATCAATAAAGGTGCCAGTCCTAATGAAGGCTCATCAAGGAGTACGAGCTCAGGACTTGACATAATCCCTCTGCCCATAGCGAGCATCTGCTGCTCCCCTCCTGAAAGGGTCCCTGCAATTTGAGCTTCTCTTTCTTTTAGTATGGGGAAAAGTGTAAATATTTTTTCCAAATCCTGTTGAATACCTTCTTTATCACTCCTCAAAAAGGCACCCATATTTAAATTTTCCATTACCGTGAGATTTGCAAAAATTACTCTTCCTTCAGGAACCTGACAAATACCGGCTTTAACTATTTTATGGGCTTGTTTGGGAAGTTTTTCGCCCTTGTAAATAATTTCTCCGTCCTTATATTTTACAATGCCGCTGATTGCATTGATAAGGGTAGACTTACCTGCACCGTTAGAGCCTATTATTGAAACTATCTGCCCTTCCTGAACATCTATGGACACTCCTTTTAGAGCATGAATGCCGCCATAAAAAACATTTAAATTCTTAACATTAAGCATGGCTCTCCTCCTTCCCAAGATAAGCTTCAACAACTCTCTTATCTTCCTGAATTTCCTTCGGAGTTCCAAGAGCCAAAGGTATGCCGAAATTAAGCACAAAAATCCTGTCACAAACACCCATTACCAAATCCATATGATGCTCAATTAACAGCACTGTAAGCTCAAATTTATCTCTTATTTCCTTTATTAATTCCACAAGCTGTATTGTTTCTTCCGGATTCATGCCTGCTGCAGGCTCATCCAACAATAAAAGTTTGGGTTCCAATGCCAAAGCCCTTGCAATTTCAAGCTTCCTTTGAAGTCCATATGGAAGATTTGATGCAACAACATCCCTATAATTCCATAAGCCCATTAATTTCAACAGTTCAGCTGTCTTTTCATTTAAACACTTTTCCTGAGGTTTAAATTTCCCAAATCTTATAATAGAGTCTAAAAGACTGTATTTCGCTAACTTATGACATGCAGTAAGCACATTATCATAAACAGTTAGCTTTTTAAAAAGTCTGATATTTTGAAATGTCCTTGTAATTCCCAT
>DCDU01000021.1:1369-4051 GCA_002316585.1 Firmicutes bacterium UBA1047
GTTTTACCGGCACCGTTTGGACCTATTAAACCAAAAATTTCCCCTTCTTCAATATCAAATGTTACATTGTCTACGGCTGTTAAGCCACCAAATTGCTTTGTTAAATTTTTAAGAGAAAGTACACTCATGATTTAACCTCCCCTTTACGTCCTTTTTTAATAGCTCTGATTATTCTTTTAATGCTGAATTCTTTTCCTCCCATAAGTCCTTGAGGCCTTGAAATCATAATAATTATTACGGCAGCTCCATACAGAACTAACCTCCAGTTTGCAAAGCTTCTAAGAAGTTCCGGCAGGAATGTAAGAAGAACTGTTCCCACAACACTTCCGGATACGCTTCCCAAACCTCCAAAAATCACTATTATGGTCAATTCCGTTGATTTAACCATCTTGAACATAATAGGCTGAATGTATCCAAAGTAATGTGCCATCAAGCCTCCTGAAATACCTGCATAAAATGCACTGATGGCAAAGGATGTAAGCTTATATTTAAAAACATCTATTCCAATAGTCTGAGCAGCCAATTCTTCTTCTCTTATGGCAACCATATTTCTTCCGTGGCGGGATCTTATGATAAATACCAATACGGTTATTGCAATTACATTGATTATCACAACATTTGTCAATGTTGTTGTCCCTTGTGTAGGTATGCTTGAAAGTCCTCTTGCTCCTCCAAAGTATTGAACATTGTCAAGAATTAGTCTTATAGCTTCCCCAAAACCCAAAGTTGCAATACAAAAATAGTCACCCTTTAAATTTAAGGTCAACTTTCCAATAATCAAACTAAACAGCATAGCAACTGTTCCGCCTGCTATTAATGCCAAATAAAACTGTAATTGGAACATGGATTCCGGCAAAATGTTTGATTTCAAGGTAATCATAGCAGCTGTATATGCTCCTATTGCCATAAATCCGGCGTGTCCAAAAGAAAACAAACCTGTAAATCCCGTCAGCAGAGATAGACCTAATACTGTCATTAAATTTATGCCTGTTAATATCAAAATTCCTGATGCATAACCCCAACTCATATTCTACCTCCTATGCCTTATCTTCCGTTGTTTTTCCCATCAGTCCAGTAGGCTTAAAAATAAGTACGCCTATAAGAAGTGCAAATGCAATCAAATCTCTGTATTGTGAAGACAGGTAACCGGAAGTCATTGTTTCTATCAACCCAAGGAGTATGGAGCCGATTATAGCCCCCGGCAAGCTTCCTAATCCTCCAAAAACGGCAGCTATGAAAGATTTCGTTGTAATATTGCCAATTTGAGGATATACGATATATTTCATTCCAAAAAGCATACCGGCAAGACCTGCCAGTAAACCGCCAAGCATAAAGATTATGAATATAACCTTATCCACATTAACCCCCATCAAAGTACTGGCTTTTATGCTGTAGGATGTTGCTCTTATTGACAGTCCAATCTTGGTTTTTTCTATTATATACATAAGACCTATCAAGCTTAGGGCAGATATTATAAACATTAATAAGTCAATTCGCCCTAATGCAATGCCTCCAAGCATTATGGGAGACGTGGAAAAAACAGCAGGATAAGATCTGAATGTAGGTCCTATAGGAGATGCAATTACTAAGTTTTCCAAAAAAATCGAAGCACCCATTGCAGATATTATAAAATAGAGAAATGGCGCATTTCTTTTTCTTAATGGCCTGTAAACTATTTTTTCCATGCTTACAGCCAATATTCCGGAGCCAACTGCGGACAGAATAAATGCAATAAAAAACGGCACGTTTAACAACGTGAGACAAAAATATCCTATATATGCTCCTATCATAATAACTCCGCCGTGAGCGAAGTTTGAAAAATTCATAATACTATATACAAGTGAGTAACCTACAGACATTAAGGCATATACGCTACCTAAGGACAACCCGTTAATCAATTGCTGTAAAAAATAGCTCATAGTACCTCCTCTTTAATAGGCGGGTTAAACCCGCCTAATTTTATTGTACTCCGTATTTTTCTTGGAATATATAGTCTGCACTTTCAACTCTTACTATTGCAGCTTGCTTTCCAACCGGGTTGTGATCTTCAGGGCTTAATTTAATGGTTCCTGTTACACCCTCTACAGATACTTTTGTCAAAGATTCGGTAATTTTTACCGGGTCAGCAACTCCGGCATCCTCTATTGCTGCTTGTAATAGAAGGAATGCATCGTGAGCCATATAACCGTTTAATTCCATAGGAAGATTATATTTTGCACTATATTTTTCTTGAAGCGGTTTTACTTCGGGGTCATTGAAGTCCAAGTGGTTCACTATATAGCTTCCTTCAATGGCATCAGCTGCCATGGTCATTAATTGCTCTGAAGGCCATCCGTCTCCGCCTATTAAAACTGCATCAATCCCTAATTCTCTTGCTTGATTTGCACTTAATGCAACTTCCTTATAATAGTAAGGCATAAGTATCATATCAGGATCTGCATCTTTTATTTTACTCAACTGAGGTTTAAATTCAACATCACCTTCTTTAAAACCTTCTTTTGCTACAACCTTTCCGCCCTTTTCAGTAAAGGTTTTCTCAAAGAATTCCGTAAATCCTTGTGAATAATCACTTGCCACGTCATACAAAACTGCTGCATTCCTAAGTCCCAATCTATCATATGCATAACCTGCAGCTACCGCACCCTGATATGGGTCTATAAAACATACTCTAAAGTTAAATTC
>DCDU01000133.1 GCA_002316585.1 Firmicutes bacterium UBA1047
TTTTCATCAAATGAATGTATATATTCACCAGTAAACATTTTCTACCACCTACTGGGCATATTATACCATATCATGGGTATAATATGCCACTATTATTTTTAAAAAATTGCAAAATTTTATTTTGATATACCATAACCCCATTTTTCGCATAAAAAAAACCCTCGCTTTCGCGAAGGATTTATAGGTCATTTTCGGTGGAGTAACCCTTGTCATTCAGTTTTTTTGCCTCTTACATATAGGAGCAGTGCCGCTCCTATAAGAATTAATGCAATGCTTATAAGCTGTGCAACCCTCATGCCCATAAACATAAGGCTGTCCGTTCTTAAACCTTCAACAAAGTATCTGCCCGCCGAATACAATATCAAGTATAAACCAAATAATTGACCATCTGTTACCTTTTTATGTTTTCTAAACCAAATTAAAAAAATAAATATACAAAAATCTATAATGGACTCGTACAGAAATGTGGGATGAACTTTTTGTCCGTCAACAATTATTCCCCAGGGAAGGTCCGTAGGTCCTCCATGTGCCTCCTGATTTATGAAATTTCCCCATCTTCCTATTGCCTGACCGAGAATTAAACTTGGCGCAACTAAATCAATAAGCTGAAAAACATTAATTTTTCTTTTTTTGCAGAATATGACTGCGGTAATTATACCCGCAATAACCGCACCATGAATTGCAAGACCGCCATTTCTTATATTTACTATCTGCGACAGGTTTCTGCTGTAATAATCCCAAGAAAATATAACATAGTACGCTCTGGCACCCACTATGCCCGCAGGTATTGCATAAAGCAAAAAGTCAAGCAGGTTATCCTCCTTAAAGCCTGTTCTTTTGGCTTCTCTTAACGCAATAATAACTCCAAGAAGCACTCCCGAAGATATTAACACGCCGTACCACATAACATCTATTCCAAATATACTGAAAGCGACTCGATTCATTTCTTCTCCTTTTTACAGTGTTATTCTCCTTATTATATATTTATCTTAGGTATTCGTCAATGAAAAATGAGATTCTCCGACATTGCCCGATATGACAAATTGTCATTTCCGGAGCATTCCGAAGAATCTCACTATTAAAAAAACATTCCTTATCTCAATACCGCACTAAATTTCTTCCCCAATACTTGAAGGATTTTATTGTGAATATTTTCAACTTCTTTTTCTTTCAAAGTACGCTCCTTATTCCTGTAGGTAACGGAGAACGCAGTGCTCTTGTATCCTTTTTCAATATGCTCGCCTTTATACACATCAAACAACTCAACATTTTCAATCAAATACGGATTTACTTCCTTGATTGCTTCTTCCATATCTCCGGCTAAGACATCCTCTCTAACTATTACGGCTATGTCTCTTACCATTGAAGGGTATTTTGGCAGAGCCTCATATTTCCAACCGGTATTTTTGTGCTGCAGAATTTTTTCAACATCCAACTCCGCTAAATACACCTTGTGGTCGAGTCCGTAATTGTCTGTAACCTTAGGAGAAGCTTCTCCGTATATTCCTATTAAATCATCGTTTACGTACAAGGCAGCTGTTCTTCCGGGATGGAAAGTCGGATTATCGCTTACAGGCTTTAAAGCTGTCTGTATTCCGAATCTTGACAATAAAGCATCAACAATACCTTTCAAATCATAGAAATCATAATTGCCGTACATTCCGATACTAAGCTTTAATTTTTCGAACGGCTCCTTAGTAACAGGCTGATCTTTCGGTATAAAAATGCTTCCCACTTCATATAATTTCGCACGGTCTACTCCGCGGTTTGAATTTCTTTGAATTACTTCCATCATGTTTGGCAATAAAGTTGTTCTCATTGAAGAAAAGTCTTCTCCCAGCGGATTTAATATTCTCACATAGTTTCTTAAATAGCTGTCTTCAGGAACGCAAATGCTGTCATAAGTTTTCGGGCTTATGAATGAATATGTGGTTATTTCGTACAGCCCCATGCCGCAAAGAATTGACTTCATTTCATCTTCCATAGTGCGTATATCGGATTTTCTGCCTACCCTGGTACTTCCTCTAAGCGGTTTTGATTCAATATTTTCAAAACCGTAGAGTCTTCCAACTTCCTCTATTAAATCAGCTTCCTGCTCAATGTCGGTTCTGAAGTACGGAATCCTTGAAATTATTTTTTCACCGTCATAAACCGATTCTATCTCTAATGTGTTCAATGACTTCAGCATATTTGCAACCGGTATTTCAACACCTAAAAGTGAAGTTGAGCGGTGGGGTCTGAGAGTAACTACAGTCGGTTCATATTCGCTTTTGCCCGCTTCAAGATAACCGCCAACCACCGTGCCCGCACCAATCATTTCAATTAGCTGGCATGCTCTGTTACTTGCAACTTCACACATTACATACGCAAGAGGTTTTTCATTTCTTGCGGATGCTTCCGAGCGCATTCCTAATTTTTTGGACGTTTCTCTTATTGATTTCGGATTGAAGTTTGCGGTTTCCAAAGCCATTATTTTAGTATCGTCGCTTATTTCGGAATAATATCCGCCCATTACTCCCGCTATGCAGGCAGGTTTAACGGCATCTGCAATTACAAGCATATTGCTGTTTAAATTTCTCTCTGCCTTGTCTATTGTTACTATTTTTTCATTTTCTTCAGCTCTTCTTGCAATAAGTTTTCTTCCTTCCAATGCTTCCAAGTCATAAGCATGAAGAGGCTGACCAAGCTCAAGCATTACGAAGTTTGTAACGTCAACTATATTATTGATAGGTCTCATACCAGCATCCATCAATGTTCTTTGCATCCACAAGGGAGATGGTCCTATTTTAATATCTTTAATTACCCTGACATAAAATCTGGAACATAAATTTTCATCTCCAATTTCTACTGCATTGAGGTAATCTTTAATATTTCCCTCTTCATTTTTAATCTCAATTTCTGGGAATCTGAATTTTGCACCCAATGTCGCTGCTGTTTCTCTTGCCATTCCCACAATATTAAGGCAATCCGGTCTGTTGAATGTAACTTCAACTTCCAATGCGCTTCCCTTTAGCTCCAAAACTTCCTTAATATCTTTTCCAATAGGTGTATCAGGAGGTAATATAATTATTCCGTCCCTTGATTCCTTCGGAATAATCTTATCTTCAAATCCCAATTCTTCATAAGAAATCATCATCCCGTAGGAAGGAAGTCCTCTGAAATTAGATTTCTTGATTTTTAATCCGTTCGGAAGAACTGCACCCTCCAAGGATACAGGCACTATATCTCCTTCACTGATATTTTTGGCTCCCGTAATAATTTGAACAGGTTCACTTTCATTTATATCAATTTGTGT
>DCDU01000080.1:0-3683 GCA_002316585.1 Firmicutes bacterium UBA1047
TTAATAGGTTTATTTTCACTGACTCTTTTTTTAGTCAAAAAGGATCGTCATAACAGAGCGGTAATTGCAATAGGCGCTGCTGCAATAATTTGTTTTTCTGTTTTTTATTATGTAAATGCGCCAAGATGGATGAGTCAGGTAAACAATTATCAAAGTATCTTTTACGGTGTTACAAAGGATTCCAAGGAGCCGGAAAAGGACTTGGAAAAGCTTTCAATACCTTTAAAGTATCTTCCTCTTACAAACACCCACGGCTTTTTGGACCATGGCGAGTTTGATATTTTCAGCGATGAATTTCAAAAAGAAGTGTATGATAATGCGTCATTTATGGATGTGCTGAAATTTTATATTTTAAATCCGTCAAGATTTATTGAAAAGCTTAAACTTTCAGCTGACAGTTCGGTAATAATAAGACCCTCTTATTTAGGGAACTATTCACAAGAGGATGAGGTGGAAAGGCTGTCGTTTACAGAAAGATTTTCTTTGTGGAGCAATTTAAGGAAGAATACCTTAGGGTATGCCTTTTACATAATAGTTACTTTATCGGTTTTGTATTTTGTAATAAATATATCTGAAATTATTAAGAATATAAAAGGGCGGAATAATAAAAAAACAGTTATTTCCTTTGCAGGTATGCTGTTGTTTTTAACTGCAATGAGTCAATTTGTTCTTCCCATTATAGGAAACGGCGAGGCTGATTTGCAAAAGCATATGCTTTTATTTAATCTGTGCTTTGATTTAATGATTATTGCAGGACTGTTTTGGATTATCGACAATTATAGTATTAAAACAGTTTTAAAGCTTACTTTTGCAGCAATAGTTGTGTTAACTGCGACAATATTGATACTGCCTTCCGACAATAAAATAAAGGAAGACGGAATACTAAAAACAGGACAGTATATTCAATTTGGCAGTTATGGTAAGGAACCGATTAAGTGGGTAATTTTAAACAATGATGATAAAAGTCTGCTGTTATGGTGTGATGATATAGTTGAATATATGGAATTTGATTATGCGGATGAAACAGATACCGGGAACATTTACGGCTCTAACAGTTGGACGGAATCTGATGTTAGAAAATGGCTTAATTCCGAATTCAAGAATAGCTTTAATAAAAAAGAAGCTTCCCTTATAAACAATGCTGTTAATAAAAATATTTTAAGCTATAATAATATTGACAGAAGGGAAGGGGGAGATAAGCCCTTTTACTGGAATTCAATTACTTCATATGCAGGTCAAAATTATGACACCGATGCATATTACGATTATTCTAAAGAAAGTGTTTTTCTTCTTGATGCATATCAGCTTCAGAAATATGTATATGAAAACAATTTGAAATTTAAAAAGGGTGAAAGATATTGGCTTAGAACGCCTTATTACAGCAGTGTAAGCATGGTAAGAATTGTTGATAAGGACGGTTTTGTTTATCACAGGGATGCAAATGTTAAGGCAGGCGTAATTCCTGCAATCCGAATCAATAAAAATTTTAGTATAAAAAGCGGTGACGGAACTTATTTCAGTCCGATTATTATACAATATTAGGGAGGAATCATGAAAAAGGTCAGTTTATTGATACCGGCATACAATGAAGAGGAAACTATCGGCTTGTTGTACAATGAATTAAATAAGGTGATAGATGAAATTCCGGATTATGAATTTGAAATACTTTTTGTGAATGACGGAAGCAATGATAATACTTTGAATATTCTCAGAAATCTCCGAAAAATAGATTCAAGGATAAATTATATAAGCTTCTCCAGAAATTTTGGCAAGGAAACAGCCATGGCAGCAGGATTTGATTATGTCAGCGGTGATGCTGTTGTTATACTTGATGCGGATTTGCAAGACCCTCCCGAGCTTATTAAAGAAATGATTTTGTACTGGGAAGAAGGTTATGATGATGTATATGCAAAACGACGAACAAGGGAAGGCGAAACTTGGTTTAAAAAATATACTTCTTCTGTCTTTTACAGACTTTTGCAGACAATGACCAAAATACCCATTCAAGAAGACACAGGTGATTTCAGGCTTTTGGACAGAAGAGCCGTTGAGTCTCTTAAGAAGCTTAGGGAAAAACAAAGGTATACCAAGGGTATGTTCAGCTGGATAGGCTTTAACAAAAAGGAAATATTATTTGACAGAAAACCGAGGGCGGCAGGTGAAACCAAGTGGAATTACTTAAAGCTTTTTAATTTGGCATTGGAAGGCGTTACTTCATTTACTACATTCCCATTGAGAATATCCGCTATATTAGGTACTATTGTATCAATTTTCAGTATCGTATACATGTTTATCATTCTTATTAAAAGTATAATTTGGAAGGATCCTGTTAAAGGATATCCGTCTATGATGGTAACCATATTATTTTTGGGAGGAGTCCAGCTTATAAGCTTGGGAATTATAGGTGAATATGTAGGAAGAATTTTTAATGAAACCAAGTATCGTCCTCTTTATATAATAGATGAGCACAACAACGAAAAAATTGAAGATGGCGGAAGATTGTAATGAAGAATAAGGTTACAAAGGAATTGGCTGCCTATTTTGCAGTGGGAGTATTGACCACAATCGTAAACTTCGTTGTTTATTATTCAATGATTTTTATGGGATTTGACTACAAAATATCTAATACTGCAGCATTTATTGTTTCTGTTATTTTTGCATTTATAACCAATAAGAAATATGTTTTTTTAAGCGATAAATCATATTATAACGAATTTATAAAATTCTCGTTGGGAAGATTATTTACATATATTTTAGACATAGGAACAATGATTTTATTGATAGAAGTATTTTCCGTCAGCGAATACATGTCTAAATTGTGGACAAATATATTAGTTATAATGGCTAATTATATAATAAGTAAGTTTTGGACATTCAAATAGATGGAATTCCGGAATTCCCCGGAATTCGGGCATCTTTTACTGTTGAAGCTCTTCAATTGTTTTTGTAATATTGTGGGTAATAGGTTTCCATTCAATTTTCCTGAATAATGCTACTATTGAAATAGGCACGTAGGTAAAAATGAATATTGGGAATGTAAATACATATTGTATTTTTTTCACAGGAGTAGAATTTATATTATTCCACTCGGTAACAGTTGTGAGAAGTCCCATTACAAACAATACTGCGTAGGAATTTAATACTGACATAAGTACCGCTGCGGAAGTTTCCCTCATAAGTTCAGGGTAAATTTCTATGTTAATCAAACCTAAGTAAAAGAAAGCGAAATTTACCATTACACTTGTCAGTGACAGGAATAATGCAGGCATTATTGTCATCAGCATATCATAACAGCAAAAGCTTCTTTTTAAAAATATGTCTTTAATCAAGCTGCCGCCGTACTTGGCAAATACCTGATAAAATCCTTTAGCCCATCTGAGTCTTTGGTTCCAAGATTGTTCAAACAGGTAGGGCTGCTCATCATAAAGAACAGCATTTCCGCAATATCCGATTTTTACGCCTTGCAGTGCATTATCAATTGTAAATTCAATATCCTCTGTCAGCAAATGATGCTTCCACCCATTGTTTTTTCTGATTATTTCATCACTTACCATAAAACCTGTGCCTGATATTGCACACCCGGTATTTAAAATCATCCTTGAATTATTAAGATATTTTGCTTCTCTTAAAAACCAAAGAGAATATCCGGCTGAAAGCCAGTTTGTATCATAATTTTTGGAATT
>DCDU01000080.1:3943-4940 GCA_002316585.1 Firmicutes bacterium UBA1047
TTTTTAAATGCATAATCAAGAGCGTAACCCTTCCCAACACGCTGTCTGTTGAACCTTTCAAACACTCTTGCACCTGCATTTCTTGCAACTTCCGCTGTATTGTCCGTGCAATTATCAGCTACAACATATATATGCATCAATTCTGCGGGATAATTTTGCTTTTTTATGCTTTTTATTAACTGACCGATAACCGCACTTTCATTTCTGGCAGCTATCACAACTGCATATTTGTGATTTGTTGAAGCGTGTAATTCCTTGCTTTTTTTAAATAATGATACAAACACATATACAATTTGGTAAAAATAAAAGCCTGTAAATAAAATAAATATAATTAAGTTGAACATACTTATAAACGATAACAATATATTACCTCCATTTTGTTGCTACTGTGAATATAACATTTCTAAAATATAAATCAATTAAGGTTTTCTTAAATATGATTTAATATTTAATTATAATTGATTTATTTACTGAATTACAGCATTTGTGAAGGTAGTATTATTGTTTCAATATTATACTTTTTTATGCTTTTGGCGAATAACTAAGATTTTCCTTAAATGTAGGTTACAGTAAATATTGAATCAGGTTGATTTAATGAATTGACACTTATGGCGGCATATATTATACTATATATAATAATATTAATTGGGAGTGTACAACAAAAATGGATGATGACGGTATAAGTCAGGTCGCAGTATTAATAATTGCTTTATTAATATCTGCATATTTTTCAGTTGCGGAAACTGCGTTTCTTAATTATAGCAAGTCTAGAATGAGAAATTTGGCAGCAAATAATAAAAAAGCAGCCTTGGTTTTAAGACTGGAAGATAATTATGACAACTTAATGTCAACTGTGCTTATTTTTAACAGTATTGCTAATATTACAGCTGCATCTTTGGCTATTTTTATTTTTTCAAAAATTATTGCAAACAATGGAATTTTATTTTCAACTATTATTGCAATTTTATTAATACTGTTTTCAGGTGAATTGATTCCT
>DCDU01000227.1:0-2841 GCA_002316585.1 Firmicutes bacterium UBA1047
ATGAGAGGAAACAGAGGAAATTTGATTGTAGCTGCTGAAAACTTAGGTGATGCAAAATCAACAAGCGAAGTTTATTTATATAAGGATAAACAGAATAAAATTAAGGTAGGAGATATCAACAATAAAAAAGGAATAATCAAAAAAATGCTCACCTTTGGAAATAATAGTGCAATCGAAGATTACAATGTTTGTGCAGTTGTTAAGGATGGTAAAATTGTTTTGTATTCGAATTTATTCAACACACCAAGCATGGATATTGTAAGAAAATTAGAAGAGGAACAGGAATTTGCAGAGCCGGATGCAATAAAGATGCCAAAGGAAATACGACCTGAAGTAATAAAAAAAGCAAAGGAAACAACAGAAGAAATAACGGAAAACGCTCCTTCGGACGAGCAAGCAAAAGAAGAGTTAAAAGAAGCGATAAAAGAAACAATAAAAGAACCGGTAAAAACAATAAAAATACCGATTAAACAAGAAATTAAACAAGAAATTAAAGAAGAAATTAAGGAAGAAATCAAAGAAGAAGTAAAGGAAAAAGATGTTCCCGCTGCTTCCCGGCAGTTCAGAAATAGATTTGATGAAAATCTATACAACACATTAAGAGAATATAAAGCAGTCGAACCCTTATCGGTTAAATTGAAGGATTTTGATTGGTGGCATATACCATATGATGAAATGGGTGCAAGAAATGGCATATTGCCTTATTACAGTCAAATAATAAGCTCATATTATCCGTATCCCATGTCCAGCCGTGTGACTACATGTGCAAGTCTTATGAAAAAATATGGTCACTATATCTTTGGAATTTATAAGGAAAATGATGAGATTGTTAAATTTATATACGGAGTGCCCGGAGAATTTTCAAAGGAAGAACAACCGTATAAGGGTGTAACCGGATTTAAGAATTGGTCATACGCAAGCAAAGACAATAAAAAAGATAATGGATATTGGCTTGCATTTGTAAATCCTAAGACAGGGGAAACAACAGATCCGCCGCAAATTTCATTAACTTAATACTGTACATTTTGCCATATGTTTGCTATAATAAGGAAGAGGGACACAAACACCTCGTCCCCGTTATGAACAATTAAAAAGGAGTACGAAGTACAAATGCCGCCTATTAGCACGATAATGCACTTTGGGAAAATATTCATCGAAAGTCAGGATGAAATTGACATACCTTGTTTTATGATAGGAATTATTTCACCAAGTACATTTAATGACGACGAGTTAGAAGAGCTGCACAATTTTGATGAAGACGGAAACCTGGATGTAAGAGAATTTTACGAACAGTTTAATTTTGAAACCATGAATTTACAGGAGAAATCTATAATATTAGGTTATTATTGTCACCTGTGGTTTGATGAGTATTACAAGTTTAATGCCAGCAGGCTTACCATACATAATAAGCTAAACTTAAGCGATGAGGAACTGAGCTCTGCTGTTAAAAATCTTATAATATATTATGACAACAAGATTATCGGCGGTTTTTACGGAAGATATATTGAAGATATAAAGACTGTTGATAATAAAACATTTGAATTAATCGATACAGATAAGTCCAAAAAAATACTGCTGAAGTATTTAAATGAAAAAGTACCCGATGATGTTATCACAAGCCTTATAAAAGAGGAGCAGTACATGAGCTTTATAAAGGCCGGCTGCGGTAAAATAATTAAATCGCTGTAAAAAAACTCCTTTAGGAGTTTTTTTAACTTTAAATTGACTGATTAAAAAAAATATAATATAGTTAAAAGCATGAATTATTATTTTGGTATTAAGGATGGATGTTAGTGAAATATAAATATGTAATTTTTGACTTTGACGGTACTTTAGCTGATACCGAAGAAGCAAATTTCGTTATATATCAGAAATTAGCTGAAAAGTATAATTTAAGAAGTATTACAATGGATGAATTGGGTCATCTGAAAAAAATGCATGCCAGGGAAGTTATGGCATATATTGAACTGAAAAAAAGATATCTTCCCTTTCTTTTGAAAAAGGGAAAAAGCCTTTTGACTCAAGATATAAAAAATATCAGACTATGTAAGCCTGATATATTTCATACCATAGGCAAGCTTAAGGAAATGGGTATAAAGACGGCAATAATTACCACCAATTCGAAAACAAATGTTAAACTTTTCTTAGAAGCCCACAATGCGGATGTTTTTGATTTGATTGTCAGTGCAACAATGTTTGGCAAGGAATCAAAAATGAAAAGAATAGTAAAAAAGAAAAAACTAAGTTTAGGCGAATTTCTTTATGTCGGCGATGAAATAAGAGATATAATTGCCGCTAAAAATGCAGGAATGGATATAGTATCGGTAGGATGGGGTTATAATACCGTTGAGAGTCTTAAAAAATATGGACCTGATTATTTGATATTTGAACCGTCCGAACTCATAGAAATTTGTAAAGGTTAATAAAAAAGTTACATCTACTATAAACATAAAAATAAACATAAATACAAGGAGAATATATGGGCAAAATGATTTATACAATAAAGCCTGAGCATCACGATACTGAAAATTTAACTAAAATTTTAAATGAGCATCCGGAAGTAAAGTTTGTATCCTTAATGGGCGTTGATATTGGTGGAAACGGAACGGATGAGAAGATACCTATCAAGCTATTCATAAAGGATATGAAGGAAATGCTGAAATTCGGAATACAGACCGACGGCTCCAGCGTTGAATTGCAGGGTATAGCCGATTTAAACAATGCCAGGGTTGATTTGCTTCCCGATACGGAATGCACCTGGTTTGTTGATTACAATTATGAATATTATAATGATGAAAACGGCCTTCCGGTGGGAACCTTAAAAATTCCTTCATTTATAAT
>DCDU01000227.1:2960-9827 GCA_002316585.1 Firmicutes bacterium UBA1047
TTAAAAATTCCTTCATTTATAATCCACGACGGTAAATTAGTATGCTCAAGGTCAATACTTAAAAGAGCACAAACTCATTTTAAAAATGAAATAAATATTATCTTAAAAAAATATCCTGAAATCACAAGGTCATTAGATTTTAAATACGATGATGTGGATGAAATATTATTAACTGCCGCTACCGAACTTGAAATGTGGGTGAAAACACCGGAGCAAAGCGCTGATTTTGAAGAGCTTCATACATCGCAGGTATTAAAGGAACAATATTGGAAAAGAACAATGGGGACCGTAAGGACGGTTTTGGAAAAAATAATGGATTTATTGGAATGCTATGACTTAAAACCGGAAATGGCACATAAGGAAGTTGGCGGCATTACCAATAAAATAGATGCAAAGGGAAGAATAACCCATGTAATGGAGCAGTTGGAAATTGATTGGAGATTTTCAAGCCCGCTTCAGGCAGCTGATAACGAAATTTTTATAAAAGAACTGATAGAGGACCAATTCAGACACCATGGTTTGGAAGTTTTATTCAAAGCCAAGCCCATAGAAGGGGTCGCGGGCAATGGAGAACATACTCACTTCGGATTGGCAGTAAAACTTAAGGATAATAAAAAAGTGAATTTATTTTCTCCTTTTGATATGAAAAAGGACTATTTAAGTGAAATTGGATACGGCGCAGTTATGGGCATATTGAAAAACTATGAAGTTATCAATCCCATAGTCTCTGCCACGAATGATGCTTTCAACAGGCTTAAGCCGGGATTTGAAGCACCTGTGTGCATTGTTACTTCTTTAGGCGGAACTAAGGAATCACCTTCGAGAAACCGTTCCGTTTTGTTGGGAGTAATAAGAGATATAGACAATAAGAACTCTACAAGATTTGAGCTTAGGTCACCAAATCCATATTCAAACACTTATCTTGTTATAGCTTCATGTTATCAGGGAATGTTAGACGGTATCATGTCGGTAATCTCTGCCGGAATGGACTGCCAAATGTTGGAGAAGGAAATATCGAAAAAGTACGGTGAAGAAGCTGTCTATCTTGAGAAGTTCAGAGAATACAGAAGTGAAAAAGATGTATTTGAGTATTATAGCCAGGAAGAAAGAGATAAACTGTACGGAAAGGCTCCGTCAACGGTGTGGGAAAATATAAGCGCCTTTGCTTCTAATGAAATAAAGCAGCAGGTATTGAAAAAAGGTGATGTATTTACTGATGAACTCATAAATTCTTTTAGGGTTTCTACCACCGAAAAATGGAAAAATGAGCTTCAGGGACGAATAATACATGATAATATAATGTTGTTAAAAACATTTGTGAAGCTTCACAACGAATCAGATCACGCGACGGATTTGGATGTTGTAAATTGGGAGAGGATTGTTTATTTAAAAACAAAGCTGATGAAGGACAGCATGGCAAAAAAGTGCATATTTACTAAAATTAAAACGGCAATTTCTCAGGGAGATTATGATTCGGCTTCCGATTTACAAATACAAATGAATGAAAAAATGTCTGAAATAAGGGCACTGTACATCGAATATAAAAACAATATATTTTAGAGGAAGGGGGACACACCTATAAAGAATAGATAGTCTTTGAGGGTAAGCTTTATAGGAATGTCCCCCTTTTTTTGTCTTTTTTTGCTATAAATATTTGGTTTTTTATAATTAGATTGTGTATTTATAAATTTTACACAAAATGTTGTTTACAAATTTATAAACATATGATAAAATTATATGACAAACGTATTCTTTGTATAGTTGTCAATGCTTAGGGTGTGTTTGTAAATAATCGCATATATATAAATTCAGCTTCGGGATAACGTTATTATAGGGTTGAAAGGGTTGTTATATTATATGGGTTAGCATTCATTAATCCTGATGTCTTGATTATATTGTGCGTACAAATTTATGGAGGAGAAATTATGAGTAAGGTTCCAAGAGAAAGGAAAGAGGCAACATTAGGAATTTCTTTTATTCCGGTTATCGCTCTCGTTGCTTCGTTGTCGGTAGCGGTAATAGTTTTTGAGCAAGATGCTCATGTTCCTATATTAATAGGTTCGGCAGTGGGAGTATTAATAGCGGTTTTCCATTTAGGATTTACATGGGATGAGATTGAAAAGGGTATGATTGATTCAATAGGAAGCGTTATGCAGGCCATTTTAATACTTGCCGTAATTGGTATGCTCATAGGAACTTGGATTGCCGGCGGTATTGTACCGACATTGATTTATTATGGCTTGAAGATATTATCGCCCTCATTCTTTTTAATATCAGCTTTATTGCTATGCAGTATAGTTTCTTTAGCTACGGGAAGCTCATGGACTACAGCTGGAACTGTTGGAGTCGCTCTTATCGGTATAGCTCAAGGGCTTGGGATTTCACCTGCATTGGCGGCTGGATGCATAGTATCCGGAGCATACTTTGGCGATAAAATGTCACCGCTGTCCGATACAACTAACTTGGCGCCTGCAATGGCAGGTTCAACATTATTTGATCATATAAAACATATGATATATACGACAGTTCTTTCTTATGGTCTCACAGCGATAATATTTATTATAATAGGCTTACAATATGTGGGGAAAGAATTAAATGTTGCAGAAATCAATGGTATATTGGATGGAATAAAAAGTATTTACTACATTAATCCATTATTTTTACTGGTTCCTGTAATTACAATAGGCGCTGTTGCTATGAAAATACCCGCAATACCGGGCTTGGTTTTAGGTGTTGTGCTGGGAGCTGTTTGTATGATATTCCAAGGTGCGGGATTAGGAGAAATATTTAATGTTATTCAAAATGGTACAGTAGCCGCATCGGGTCATGAAATGGTTGATGCATTGTTGACAAACGGCGGTATGCAATCAATGATGTGGACTATTTCACTGATTATGTGTGCCGGAGTATTCGGCGGTATTCTGCAATCCACAGGTATGATGCAGTCTATAGCTAACAAAATGCTGTCATATGCAAGGGGTACGGGCTCGTTGATACTTGTGACTGCATTGTCCTGCTTATTTGTAAATGTTCTTTGTGCAGACCAATACTTAGGTATTGCTCTTCCGGGAAAAATGTTCAAAGATGAATTTGAGGACAGGGGCTTGGCTCCAAGAAACTTATCACGTGTCCTTGAGGATTCGGGTACTGTAACTTCGGCACTTATACCGTGGAATACATGCGGTGCTACAATGGCTAATTCCTTGGGAGTATCCACATTTGCATATGCTCCGTTTGCATTTTTCAACATATTGAGTCCCATAGTTTCGGTTATTTACGGTTATATAGGATTCTCAATAATGACATTGGAAGAAGACCCTGCTTCTCCGCGATATAAACATAAAATGAAACTTAAAAAATCAAATAGAGAATTAGACGAGTATACAGCTAATTACCAGGCAAATGCAAATTAGTTGACTAAAATAGAAACACACAAAACCTTGTAGGTAACTGCAAGGTTTTTTTCGCTAATAATTATTTGACAATATTTATCATCCAATATGTGGTATTTTTATCTTGTTTAATGGGGGGGATATTGTTTGGATGTCGAAATTACATTTGAAAAAGAATTAAATATGCTAATAGAAAATGAAGATTGTATTGAATCCTTAAGAGAAATATTTTTAAAAGAAATTAACAACACAGAGCAATATAAATCAAAAATTGATAAGTTGTTAAGATTTTCAAAAGGAAACAATTTAATCAGGTCCGAAGCCTGGGGATACTATTATTTAGGCTGGTATAATTTTGACATTTCGGAATATGAAAAAGCTGTAAAAGACTTTTTGACTTCATATGATTTGTTTGAAAAGCATAACAACAAATATGAATTGGCTTATGCCTGCAATGGACTGACAAATGTTTACTGTCAGATGGGACAGTTTAAATTGGCAAATGAATGGGGTCTGAAAGGAATTTCATTCTGTGAAGAAACAGGAAACGATGAAGCAATGATTATTCTTCTTATCAATACATGTATTAACTATATTCAAATGGAGTATTTTGATAAGGCATTGAATATTGTGGAAAGTATAGACGGAATGAACCGGGAGTTAACGGCAAGACAAAAAATATCATACATGCTGTCAATTGCGGAAATTGAAATAAATATGGGGAATCCTCAAAATGCATTAAAAACTATTGATGAAGCAATGGAAATAGAGCCGTCGGGACATCACAACACCGATATAAGCGAAATGTTAAAACTTAAAGGAATGGCATATGTAAAAATACAAGAATATGATCTTGCTGAAGAACAGTTTGAAAAATCCTATAAATTTTGTATCAAATATGATTTAATGTATGAAAAATGTTCAACAATGCTGCAATGGTCTAAATTCTGTTTATTTACAGAGAAATATGACAAAGCAATGGATTTGTTAAATCAAATTATCATCATAAGCTCATCAAATAAATATAATCCAATAATGAGAGAAGCATTCTATTCGTTATATTCTATTTGCAAGAAGAAAGATAAGACAGGCGAGGCACTGAATTACCTTGAAAGCTACATAAGAGTAGATGATGAAATGTATGATTATGAGCAAAGTCAGCTTATGGCAAAAATGAATTTATACAATACAAAACGTGTGGCGGAACAGTACAAACAGCTTTATAAAAGGACTGAGCTTCTTTCGACAATAGGGCAAAGAATTATTTCAAATTTAGATATAAGTTCTATTGCCCACATTATAAATGAGGAAATCAAAAAAATGATTGATGTTGATTATTTTGGAATTGCAGTGTATGACAGTGATAATGATCAGTCCGCATATTATTTTATAAAGGGCCATATATTAATAAGCAAGATTATAAAAGCCGACTTGAAGAACGCCTTGGGCGGATATTGCATTAAAAATAAGGAAGATATTATTATCGGGAATGTAAAGACTGATTATAAGAAATACTTAAATTCGCAGCCTATAGAATTTAAAGGATTTGAAGATGAAGGTAAAACAGTATCTTCCGTTATTTATACTCCCATGATTATAAATGAAAAGGTTGTAGGCTTCATGACCGTTCAAAGTGAAAAAGAAAATCTTTACGGCAAGGATGAATTGAACATATTGAAAATTTTAGTAAATTACACTGCAATTGCGGTCGAAAATGCCAAGACATATAAAAAGATAGAAGACATTGCAACATATGACTGCTTGACTAAATTTTTAACTAAATTAGAAATATTGAAAGTGGGAGATAAAATTTATGAAAAGTATAAGAAAAGCAAGCTAAGATTCAGTGTAATTATGATGGATTTGGATAACTTTAAAATTGTAAATGATACATACGGACATATTTACGGAGACAAAGCACTGAGTCTTGTTGCTGAAATCATATCCAGGTGCATAAGAAATACCGACTACATCGGAAGGTTCGGCGGGGATGAGTTTTTGCTCATATGTTTCGATGCAGGGTTAAATGAGGCTTTAGAAATTGCTGAAAGAATACGAGCTGCCATTGCAAGCAATTTGCTCATATTAAGCGATGAAATAAGCATAAGACTGACAATGAGCCTTGGGGTACATGAATGTGACAAATGGGACAATTCATGTACCGATGTGGTAAAAAGGGCTGATAAGCGCCTGTACATTGCCAAAGAATGCAAGAACACCGTAGTTTGTGAATAAGAATTAATAGAAAAGTATGCAAAGTAAAAAACTTTACATACTTTTTACATTTAAGCAGTTTTTTTTTTACTCAGACAGTTTATATTTGACATTAGCGGGGAACACTTTCAAAACAGAGTGACTTATTGAGGGATGGCTTTTGGAGGAATGCCCCCGGATTAAGATGATAAAAGGAGAAAAAATGAAAAAAAATAAAGTGTTGTCAATGATAGCGTTAGTATTGGTGTCAGCATTGGCTTTAGCGGGATGTGCGCAAGAGAATCCTTCCGAGCAAGGAGATAATTTTGATTTAGGAAAAGATATTACTGTGGTAGCAAGAGATGCTGCTTCCGGAACAAGAGGGGCTTTCCATGAGATAATGAAAATAATTGTTAAGGAAAATGATACGGAAGTTGATAAATTAGTTGTAGGTGCTTTAGAGTTTGATGGGACGGATAAAGTTATTACAGCAGTTGAAGGAGACAAATACGGCATAGGTTATATTTCATTAGGCTCTGTAAGTGACAGGATTAAAGCGGTTTCAGTAAACGGAACCGAGCCTACTGTTGAAAATGTAAGAGACGGAAGCTACTCGGTATCAAGGCCCTTCTTATTGGTTACAAAGGGAACCGAAAGTGAATTGGTAAAAGATTTCTTAAAATTTACCGAATCAACACAGGGACAGGCTATTACGGATGAAATGAAATTTATAGGAGCTGTTGATTCATCTGAAGAATATACGGCATCAGGTATGTCGGGTACAATAAAAGTAGCCGGCTCAACATCGGTGGCACCTTTGATGGAAAAATTGCAGGAAGCATATAAGGAGCTTAACCCGGATGTAGTATTTGAAACTCAGGCACAAGGTTCATCACAAGGTATTAAAGCCGCAATTGACGGTTCTTATGATATCGGAATGAGTTCAAGAGAATTAAAAGAAGAAGAAGCTTCGGAATTAAACAGGCATGTACTTGCGATTGATGGTATTGCAGTAATAGTAAATAATGAAAATCCAAAAAGTGATTTGGCATCAGAAGATATTACAAATATTTATATAGGCGAAATCACAAAGTGGAATGAAGTTAAATAATGCAAACAAGACACTCGAACATTAATGAGATAATAATGCAGGCAATCTTCTTTCTGTCTGCATTAATTTCCGTTATTGCAGTCCTTGCCATCTGCCTCTTCCTGTTCATGAGAGGTATCCCTGCTATTTCGGAAATAGGATTTATGGATTTTATATTTAATGAAAAGTGGG
>DCDU01000227.1:9950-11316 GCA_002316585.1 Firmicutes bacterium UBA1047
GGATTTTATATTTAATGAAAAATGGGCACCCACAAACACTCCTGCTTCTTACGGAATATTGTCCATGATTGTGGGAAGTGTTTATGTGACGGCAGGAGCAATTGTTATAGGCGTGCCAATCGGACTAATGTGCGCAATATTCTTAGCGGAATTTTGTCCGGATAATGTTTATAAAGTTGTTAAGCCGGCGGTAAATCTGTTAGCAGGCATACCTTCAATAATTTACGGTTTTTTCGGAATGGAAGCCATTGTACCTTTAGTGAGGGAAAATTTCCGCGGAAACGGATACAGTATTCTGTCATCGGCAATAATTTTAGGAATTATGATACTTCCGACAATTATTTCAATAAGTGAATCATCCATAAGGGCTGTTCCGGAAAATTATGCGGAAGGCTCCTACGGTCTTGGGGCTACAAAGGAAGAAACAGTTTTTAAGGTGATAGTTCCGGCAGCTAAATCAGGGGTTTTGACTTCGATTATATTGGGCATAGGAAGAGCGGTAGGTGAAACAATGGCTGTTGTTATGGTTGCGGGAAACTCTGTAATGCCTTTGGACCAAATAGGAATTCTTAAGCCAATCAGAACATTAACTACGAATATTGTGACTGAAATGAGCTATGCGTCAGGACTTCATGAATCAGCTCTGATATCCACAGGTGTAGTATTGTTTGTTTTTATTATAATGTTGAATACTTCTTTAAGCCTTATAAAATCTAAGGCTCAAAGAAATTAACAGAGGTTGAGCTATGGACAGAAGCATAAATAATTTACAACAAAGAAAAGTAAAAGCATTATTGCTGAAATTCTTCGTGTGGTTTTGCGGAATATTGACAGTAGGAATTTTAATCTATATACTATTATTTATATTATTAAAAGGAATCCCGAAAATTAATTTGGTGTTTTTGCTTGGAGAATATAATTCTGAAACACTTTCTGCCTTTTCATCTATTGTTGCCACAATTCAAATGATTGTGCTGTCTTTATTGATTTCGGTTCCAATCGGTGTGTTTTGCGCAATTTATCTTGCAGAATATGCTAAGAGAGGAAATAAGGCGGTAAAAGTAATAAGGCTTGCCATAGATACTTTAGCCGGAATACCTTCAATAGTGTACGGTTTGTTCGGAATGATATTTTTTGTCAATATACTTGGTTTCAGGGCATCTGTTTTGTCGGGAATTTGTACTATATCAATTATGATTCTGCCGGTTATTATAAGCTCATCGGAAGAAGCCATAAAATCGGTTCCGGACACTTATCGTGAAGGAAGCTTAGGTATAGGTGCCACAAGGCTGCGTACGGTATTTCGGATAGTGCTTCCAACGGCAACTCCGGGGATACTTGCGGGAATTATTCTTGCAATCGGACG
>DCDU01000078.1:0-1342 GCA_002316585.1 Firmicutes bacterium UBA1047
TGCTTGAATGTTTTTGAAATACTGCTATAATATTTAGTAATAAGTTATTCTGAGCGGCAGCAAAGCTGCGGGATCTCATCATACTAAATTAAAAATATTTAAGAAGGCAGGTTGTTATGGATAAAAAATTTATTGAAAAATTCGGTATTATCTTACCTAAATTAGGCTACGGCTGCATGCGCTTTCCAACAAAGGACAACAAAATTGATTTTGAACATGCCAAAAAACTGATTCACCACGCTTATGATAACGGTATTAATTATTTTGACACTGCTTATAATTATCACGGCGGAGAATCAGAAACATTTTTAGGAAAGGTATTAACCGATTTTAAGAGGGAAAGTTATTTTTTAACAAGCAAGCTTCCGGTGTGGAAGATAAAAGAAGAAGGAGATGCCGAAAAACTCTTTAATGAACAGCTTAAAAAATGCAATACGGAATATTTTGACTTTTATCTGCTTCATTCTTTAAACAAAAATTCTATTGAAACAGTTGAAAAGTTTAATTTATATGACTTTATACTAAAAAAGAAAAACGAAGGAAAAATCAAAAATATAGGTTTTTCATTTCATGACAATAATGATGTTTTGCAAAAATTTGCTGCTGCTCATAAATGGGACTTTATACAGCTTCAGATAAATTATTGGGACTGGGAAGAAAATGATGCCAAGAGTTTATATGAAACTTTGGAAAATTTAAATATTCCATGTTTTGTTATGGAGCCCGTAAGAGGAGGATTCTTAGCTTCCTTTGCGCCTCATGCCATGAAGCGTTTTAAGGACTATCATCCGGAGCAAAGCATTGCTTCATGGGCGCTTCGATGGGTTGCATCTCTTCCGAATGTAGCTTTAATTTTAAGCGGCATGTCAAATATGGAACAGCTTCAGGATAATATAGATACATTCACGGACATAAAAGCAATAACCGATGACGAGCAGAGGGTTATTGATAAAGTTATCGAAGATTTAAGAAAAATTAAACCGGTTCCATGCACAGGATGCCGTTACTGTATGGACTGTCAGTTTGAAGTTGATATACCCGGTGTTTTTGAAATATATAATGATTATAAAAAATCAGAAAACAAAGATATTGCCAAACGAAGCTACTTTATGTTCATGACTGACAAGGAACAGGGAGGCAATTGCCAAAAATGCGGCGAATGTATGACAAAATGCCCGCAGCATATTAACATACCGGAAGAATTGGAGAAAATTCACAAGGAAATGCTGTCAATAAAATAGTGATAAGACAATGCAAGGATTAGCCTTGCATTTTTTTAATTCTCACCTTCAATGTACAAAATAAATTTAAATATGCAGCATATGATTATATTAGTACAAAT
>DCDU01000078.1:1558-6941 GCA_002316585.1 Firmicutes bacterium UBA1047
GTTCGCTTTGTGGGCATGTTTTTCAGGATTTACTTGGCAAATACCCTCGGTGCGGAAGGAATAGGTTTGTATCAATTAATTCTTTCCTTTTATTTTCTTATGGTCACCCTTGCTACTTCAGGAATAAGAGTTGCCATTTCAAGACTTATTTCAGAGGAAATTGCTTTAGGGAATTATTCAAATGCAAAAAAGGTTCTGCAGCAATCCATAGCTATTTCAGTTTTTACAGGTCTTGCGGCAGGATTTGCACTTTATCACTTCGCCGATTATATAGGCAGCAATATATTAAATGACGAAAGAACCGTTCTTGCTTTGCTGTACTTAGCTCCGAGCCTTCCTGTTATGGCAGTTTCAAACTGCTACAAAGGTTATTTTTATGCCTTGGGGAAAGTTACACAGCCGTCAATTATTCAGATGACCGAGCAGTTTGTAAGAATATTTTTAATATTCTATTTAATGGATACTTTCCTGCCGAAAGGTTTGGAATACGGGTGTGCGGCTATTGCCATAGGAATGACGGCAGAAGAAATATTTGCTCTGTTTATAGTGTGGTTTTTCTATATATTTGATAAAAAACCATATTCGCATAAACCGTACAAAAAATCAGATAATATGATTTTTAAAATATTAGGTATTTCACTGCCTCTTTCTGCAACATCTTATTTAAATTCACTGTTAAGAACCGTTGAAAACACATTGATTCCCACAAGGCTCTTATTGTACGGTCTGTCGACCGAATCAGCAATAAGTCTTTACGGGATGATTAAGGGAATGGTACTTCCCATATTGTTCTTCCCTTCTTCAATATTGACATCACTTTCATCTTTGTTAATTCCTGCTGTTGCAGGTGACAATGCAGTCGCCGATGAAAAAAGAGTTACGAAAACATTATCGCAGGTATTGCATTTTACTGCCATTTCAGGAATATTGGTAGTTGCCGTATTCGTGGCATTTCCCGGCGAAATAGCCATAGCAGTTTACAACGACTCTCAGGTAGGTCTTATGATAAAATTAATTTCATATGTATGTCCTTTCATGTATCTAAACATGGTTATATCTTCCATGCTGAATGCTCTTGGAGAACAGGTAAGCTCCTTTATAGTCAATATTATTGAATCAATATTAAAAATTTCAATTATATATTTCTTCGTGCCTGTTTATGGATTTAATGCATATTTATTTGCACTTTTTATAACTACAATTCTTAATACAATTTTATATCTGATAAGATTACTGCAGGTATCCTGCATTGTTTTCGACATTTCCAACTGGATTTTTAAGCCTGTTGCCGCTGCGGTAATTTCAGCGTTTTTGGCAAAGAATATATTTTTAATATTTGTGCGGAATTCTTCCCATCATATAATTTCGCTAGCATCGTCCATAGCAATATTATCACTTCTGTATTTAATGGGTTTAATTTTATTTAAAAGCATTAATCTAAATTCTGTAAATATTAAAAAGTCTATATTTGGATAAATCATGCAATAGCTGAAAATTACATAACTCCAAGCATAAATTGGCATTTGCTCAAAGGCATATTTCTTCAATTACTCCAAAGAATACATTTAAAGGAGTGAGAATATGCAGTATGATGCAATGAATTTTATGCTGTTTTTTTTAATATACGGATTTTTGGGATTTCTGCTTGAAAGTGTATTTAGAAGTTTTACAGACAGGAAAATTTTTATCAGCAGGGGATTTCTTACAAAAGGATTTTGTCCCCTGTATGGTATTTGCGCAATTTTAATAATTGAGATTTTTACATTGTGCGAATTATCAATTAACAATCCCTTGTGGGCTCTTATATGTGCAACCGCAGGAAGCATTGCTGCGGTCACATTGCTCGAATATATTACAGGAAGAATGCTTGACAGGGTTTTTCATTATAAATTGTGGGATTACAGTGCATATCCGCTTAATCTTCATTCCTATATCTGTCTTGAATTTTCACTGCTATGGGGAATTCTTGCGCTGATATTAGCAAACTTTGTGCATCCTGTAATGGAAGTGCTGTCATATGCGATACCCTATGATACAAGAACAGTTGCGGTTTTTGTATTTTCAGCCCTATTGTTTGTAAACGCAACATACAATATGCGCAAAATGTATCACTTCAGAACTATAAAGCTTTAGCAGCGGGACAGCTGAGTGCTGTCCCTGTTTATCCTGTAATAAGCAGCTCATCAATGGGTCTTCCCGGCGGTACTATGGGATAAACGCTGCAGTCACGGTCAATTTTGCATTCTAAAAAAATCGGTTCATTTAAATTATCCGTTTCATTTAATATTTTCTTTAACTCTGCCATTGAGTCTGCCTTATATGCTTTTATACCATATGCGGCGCACAAAAGCTGATAATTGACATCATCATAATTGTCTGTTTCAGAATATCGTGCATAGCTGAACATTCTCTGCCATTGTCTTACCATGCCCAATGCATTGTTGTTAAACATCACTATTTTTACCGGCAACTTATATTTTGAAATTGTAACCAATTCTTCGCAGTTCATCCTGAAACTTCCGTCTCCGGTTACAAGAATGGTTTTTTTATCGGGATTTCCGACCTGAGCTCCTATGGCCGCACCCATGCCGAACCCCATAGTACCCAAGCCTCCGGATGTAATAAACTCATCAGACTTATTAAACTGCCAGAACTGCCCCGCCCACATTTGATGCTGCCCCACATCTGTTGCAACTATTGTGTTATCCTTATAATGCTTATTAATTTCCTTAAGAATATTTTCCGGCACAAATTGACCTTCAATATCAGCTTTTAACTTTTTGGACATTATTTCTTCAAGCCACTTGCTTCTGTCTCTTTCCTCCGATTTTTCCAAAAGCTTTATCAATATGTCCCGCATATTCCCTATAATCGGAATACTCTCATAGGTATTTTTGTCAACCTCCGTTGAATCAATATCAATATGAATAATTTTAGCTTTTGGAGCAAACTTATCGGGGCTGCCTATGACTCTGTCGCTGAATCTGGCTCCCATTGCAATTAATAAATCGCAATTTGTTACAGCCATGTTTGTTTCCATGGAGCCGTGCATACCGACAAATCCAAGTGATAATTTATTGCTTTTAGGAATTGTGCCTAATCCCATGAAGCTGTTACATACGGGAATTCCTGTTTTCTCCGCAAATTTAACAAGCAAGGAATCATTTTTCGAAATTCTTACGCCTCCGCCTGCATAAATAACAGGTCTTTTTGCATTGTTTATCAGTTCTGCCGCCATGTTCAGCTTGTCTTCATCCGCTGCAATTATTTCATCCCGACTGTATTCATCGCTTCCTTTATATTCACAGGTATGCAAAAAAACATCCTTGGGAACATCCACCAATACGGGTCCCGGTCTTCCTTCCATGGCAACATCCACAGCCTCTCTAACCACATCTTCCAAATCTTCGGTTTTTCTTACCATATAGCTGTGTTTTGTAACAGAAAGGGTCATACCGGTTATATCAACTTCCTGAAATGAATCCTTCCCTATTAATGCATTGGCAACCTGACCGCATATAATTAGCAAAGGTACGGAGTCCATATAGGCATTGGCAATACCGGTTATGGTATTGGTGGCGCCGGGACCGGACGTTGCTATAAAAACTCCTAACTTGCCCGTACTTCTTGCATATCCGTCTGCCGCATGAACTCCGTTTTGTTCATGAGCAGGTCTGTATACCTCGAAATAATTCAGCTCATCATACAGAGCATCAAAGAAAGGTATAACAGCTCCTCCGGGGTATCCGAACAATGTGTCAATGCCCTTTTCCTTCAAAACCTTTAATATTATTTGTGAGCCTGATAATTTCATGATTGCACCCTTTATTCTAATCCTTCTACAGGTTTGTTTATCCATGACATCATTGACCTTAATCTTTTGCCTGTATCAATGAGAGGATGCTGAAGCTCCATATTTTTCATGGAATAGAATTTCGGTCTCCCTGCCAAATTTTCCAAAATCCAATTGCTTGCAAAGGTTCCGTCTTGTATTTCAGCTAATACCTTTTTCATTTCCCTGCGTGTATCTTCATTTACAATTCTTCTGCCGGTAGCATAATCTCCGTATTCGGCGGTATCGCTTACGGAATATCTCATATTTTCAAATCCTCCCTCATAGATTAAATCAACTATGAGCTTCATTTCATGAAGGCATTCAAAATATGCTATTTCAGGCTGATATCCCGCCTCTGTCAATGTATCGAAACCTGCCTTTATAAGCTCGGTTATTCCTCCGCATAAAACTGCCTGCTCACCGAATAAATCCGTTTCCGTTTCTTCCTTAAAAGTTGTTTCTATAACACCTGCTCTTGTTCCTCCGATTCCCTTTGCATAGGCAAGAGTTAAATCCCTGCATTTACCGGTGTAATCCTGATATACGGCAAATACATCGGGTACTCCCATTCCTTCCGTGTATGTTCTCCTTACCAGGTGTCCGGGTCCCTTTGGAGCAACCATGAACACATCAACATTTTTAGGCGGAACAATTTGATGAAAATGAATATTAAATCCATGTGCAAATGCCAACGCATCTCCCTCTTTCAAATTTGGAGCTATACTTTCTTCATAAATCTTTTTTTGCGCCGTATCCGGTGCAAGAACCATAATCACATCTGCTTCCTTAGCTGCTTCCGCAACGGTTTTTACCGTAAGCCCGTGAGCCTGAGCCTTTACTTTTGATTTGCTTCCTTCCTGCAAGCCTACAACCACATTAACTCCGCTGTCCTTCAAATTGAGGGCATGAGCGTGGCCTTGGCTGCCATATCCCACAATTGCCACTGTTTTTCCTTTTAAAACATTTAAATCCGCATCATTATCGTAATACATTTTACCCATTTTTTCTTCCTCCTGATTATATATTTTTTATTTTGGGGACATTCCTCAGACTCCAAAGACTATCCCAAAAGAAGAGGTGTGTCCCCCTACTGCAAACATTCCGATACATCATAAACATCTACAATCTTTTGCATTTGAAGAATAGCTCTGTCAAAGCTGTTTCTTTTTTCATCCTCTAAAGTAATCTTAAAAACAGAATTGTTTTCATCCAGTGAAGACATGCTGAATTCCTTTACATCAAACTGCTTCCTTCTTAAGGTAGTTAAAACCCTCACTGCCGAATCCATTCCCTTTGATACTCTAAAACTGATTGTCCTGCACATATTTACCTCCCATATTTTTTTATTTTTTGTTTCAACCGGAATGAAGAACAATCTCGCTAAATGGGGTTAGGACATTCGCAGGTAAAAAAAAACCTCTCGTCTCTATATACATACAGATATGTATATAGGGACGAAAGGTCTTTCGCGGTACCACCCTATTTTACGATAAAAAAATATCGCCTCATTCAAGTCGAAAAAACCATAAGTTTTTTGAACTCTATTCT
>DCDU01000107.1 GCA_002316585.1 Firmicutes bacterium UBA1047
CCAAGCTCTTCCCCAAATCTTTGAGAGAGACAGCCTGCAACTATTATTTTTGCTTTTTTATTTATGTTGTTTTTAATATCTGCGGCAGAAAGTATTGCATTTACCGATTCCTGCTGAGCATCATTTATGAAAGAGCAGGTGTTTATAATGATGTAATCTGCCTTATCCGCATAATCCGTTACCTTATATCCTTTTTTTGTCAGTATGCCAAGCATGTTTTCCGAATCGACAAGATTCTTGGAACATCCTAAGGAATGCATGTATATTTTTTTCAATCTTAAATTCCTCTCATTTGGTCTAATTCTTCTTGGGTGATAAGTACCTTCCTCGGTTTGCTGCCTTCGTGCCCTCCGACGATGCCTCTTTCTTCAAGCTGATCAACTATTCGTGCGGCTCTTGAATATCCAACCTTGAATTTTCTTTGAATGTAGGATACGGAAGCCTGACCGTCGCCTACAACCATATCAATTGCCTGATCCAAGTATTCATCAACTTCTTCATCGCTTGTTTGATTTTCTATTTCTTTGATTATTTCATCTTGTTTTCCTGTTTTTATTTCAATTTGCTGCTCCTTAATTGAGTCTACAACTCTTTTAATTTCATCATCCGATATAAACGTACCTTGGATTCTTACAGGCTTTGGAAGACCGATTGGGTGATACAGCATATCTCCTTTGCCAAGAAGCTTTTCCGCTCCTCCCGTATCCAAAATGGTTCTTGAATCTATGTGAGATGATACCGCAAATGCAATACGGGAAGGTATATTTGCCTTTATTACGCCCGTAATAACATCCACGGATGGTCTTTGCGTAGCAATTACAAGGTGCATGCCGCAGGCCCTTGCAAGCTGAGCAATACGGGTAATATATTCTTCAACCTCTGAGGAAGCAACAGTCATCATGTCTGCCAATTCATCGATAATTATTACGATTTGAGGCATTTTTTCTTGGTTTTCTTTTACCATTTTTTCATTGTAGGAGCTTATGTCTCTTACGCTGTTTTGTGCAAAAATTTTATAGCGGTTTGTCATTTCCGAAACTGCCCAGTTTAAAGCATTTGCCGCTTTTCTCGGGTCTGTTACAACCGGTATCAACAAGTGTGGAATACCATTGTAGATACTAAGCTCAACAACCTTTGGGTCAATAAGTATAAGCTTCACTTCATCGGGTTTTGCTTTATATAAAATACTCATTATAAGTGAATTTATGCACACGCTCTTGCCCGAACCTGTAGCTCCCGCTATCAGCAGGTGGGGCATTTTATCAATGCTTGCGATAATATTTTTGCCGGCTATATCCTTCCCAAGGGCAAAAGGAAGATTAGTTGAAACAGATTTATATTCTTTTGATTCAATTAAGCTTCTTAAATACACACTTGTTTTTGTCCTGTTGGGAACCTCTATACCTATTGCGGCCTTGCCCGGTATCGGCGCTTCCATTCGTATATCCGATGTTGCAAGAGCCAATGCTATATCGTTTGATAATGCCGTAATACGGCTTACTTTAATTCCGGGAGCAGGCTGAATTTCATACCTGGTAATAGTCGGTCCCTTATTTATCTGAAGTATGTTGCATGGTATATTAAAGCTGTTTAATGTTTCAATAAGTTTTTCACCGTCTTTTTTTAAATCCTCTTTATCCCCTTTCACATGAGGCGGCAAAGGGTCTAAAAGCTTTATTGAAGGCAGTTTGTAATTGTCGGTTTTTGCTCCGGCAATGGAAATGATGTCATCCGTAATTTCTTTTTGCTCAAATTTCTCTTTTTCTTTTTCCTTTTGCTCTTCAACCGGTTTTACTGCATCAATTTTTACCGCTTCTGTCTTATTATCTGTTTTTTGTATATCTTCAATTTTAAGCTGGGTAATTTCAGCCTTTTTATTTTCTGCGGAAGCACTCATATAATCATAAATTTTAATATTTTCTTCCGGATGTTTTTTAGCGGATTTTTCTTTTTTTGTATTCTTGTCAGCTTCCGTAAATATGAATCTGTATATTGCATTTGAAAATTTCTTTATATAATTTGATATTAATTTCAATATGCCGATTATACTTTGATTTGTAAGAAGAACAATCAATGAAAAAATCAGTGCTCCCAAGACTATGTATATTCCGTTTTTGCCTAAAAGCTTATCAAATAAAAATGTAATTATATTTCCTAGAATACCTCCGCCTTTGTTAATCATTCCAAGTTCAACGGAGGATTTTACCAATTCCTGAAAATTGCCGCTTCCGGTTATTTGTGCATATACTTCCTTGTCCGATACTGCCTTGTATATGATGAAACAAAGAAAGAATCCTATAATTGCAGCTATTTGATTGTTATCATTCAATATTATTATATTTAAAAGTCTCATAACACCGATAGCCAATATAAAATAAGGCAATACTCCGGAGCCGGCTCCAAAAGCAGAATGAGTAAATAAATTTATACTTCTGCCTATAATTCCTGTCTGAGCTTCTTTTGTTGTTACTATAATCATAAATACCGCAAAGGAAACAATAAATATACCCATTATCTCTTTTTGCAATATTTTATCATTGGATTGCTTAGTGCTTGTACCCTTTTTCCCGGTACTTATTTTTTTAGTTTTTTTGTTTGCTTCTTTTGTTTTAGCCATTTTAAAACAATGTCCCCCTGTTTCCTTTGTAAAACTAATTATATCATAGTTTATGAGCATTTCGCAATGATAATTTGTTAAGTAAAGGAGACATGCCTTTAATATATGGTTAGTCTCCGAGGGTAAAAGGAATGTTCCCAATGACGTTTATCACATATTGTCGATAAGTACCCTAAGCCTTTCCATTGCAGAGCTGAAACCGCCGATTTCGTCTATCAGTCCGATTTCAACAACCTCTTCCGCATTTAAAACTGTTCCCACATCATTGGCAATTTCATCGGTGTCATACATATATTTTAACAATGCATCCCTGTCTACATGAGAATTCATTACTATGAAGTTTGTAATTCGCTCCTGCATTTTTTGAAAATATCTGAAAGTTTGAGGAACCCCTATTACAAAGCCATTGGTTCTTATGGGATGAATTGTCATTGTTCCCGTGGGAG
>DCDU01000106.1 GCA_002316585.1 Firmicutes bacterium UBA1047
TTAAGAATGGCAGCTTTGCTTCATGATATTATGAAGCCTGATTGTTTTACTGTGGATGAAAACGGAAGAGGACACTTTTACGGACATCACATAAAATCTGCCGAAGTCAGTGAAAAAATCCTACAAAGGCTCGGATATGAAGACGAATTTATTTTAGACGTGAAAACCTTAATAAGATATCACTATATTAAGGACATAGCCAATGTTATAAAAGAAAACGGAATAAAAAGATTTGTAGAAGCTGTGGGTGTAAATAGACTTGACGATATGTTCGAACTGATTAAGGCTGATATGGCCGGCAAAGCTTCTGCAGATTATGATGTCATAGAAAAGCTAAAAGACATGTGCGGTGAATATATTAACAGCAGAGGAGATAGATGCCGTGAATAGCTGAGACTTCAGATCTAAGCCTGTTTCATCCTAAAAAAAGAGGGATGCCCATTGCATGATGGGTGTCCCTCTTCGTCTAAAGCAATCCTAAATAATATTTCCATTTAATTATTCTTAGAACTGATTCATTTATTCTGTCTTCCGGTATATCTCCATTTGAGACTGCCGATAAAAGGGTATTGTACGATGTTTCAAGGTCTGACACAATGAGCATGTCGTTCCCTGCCAAAACAGCCGTTACTACCGGCGAATCGGTTTCGGATACGGCAGACATTGACAGGTCATCTGTCATTATTATCCCTGTAAAGTCCATATCATTTCGTAAAATATCAATTACTTTTTTTGAAAGTGAGGCAGGGTGTTCCGCATCAATTGATTCTACTATGTTGTGTGAAATCAAAATGCTTTCGGCTCCGGCTTCAATACCCGCTTTAAAGGGTATAAAGTCACTGTTTAAAAAATCCTCATAAGGTCTTTTATCATATGCGGAGCCTGTATGAGTATCTATATTGTTTCCATAACCCGGGAAGTGCTTTAAGGTTGAAGAAATATTATTTTTCCTTGCTGTTTCCACAACAATTTTTACATATTGAGCTGTTTCTTCAGCCGGTTTACCAAAGGCTCTGTCAAAAATAAAATCTTCCGCATTAATTGATACATCAGCAACCGGGCTTAGATTTAAATTAATGCCCAAGGATTTTAAAAGTTCTGATTTTTCTTTTACATCTCTTTTTATTGCTTCATATCCGTCTAAATCGAATAATTCCTGAGGTGATTTAAAGGGTTCGGATGCTAAATTAGGATTTGAGCTTATTCTGACGACCGTACCACCTTCTTCATCAACTCCTATAATCATGGGTATATTGCTGTTTTCTTGGAAGTAGTTAATATTTTTGACAACTTCCTCTTTTGTTTTCTCGTAAAAATCTCTGCCAAACATTATAAATCCACCGGGATTTATGGACAAATACAAGCTTAAATTTTCATCTTCCGGGCATCTGGCAAGAAACATTTGCCCTATTTTCTCTTCTATAGTCATATTATTCAATGCTATTAAGGCTTCTTGCTCAAATTCATAAAACAAACTCTTATCCTCCTCTTCCGGAAAAGTCACTTCATCATCCGGTTTGGTATTTCCTTCTCCCGGTGAAACAATTTCCTCGGGCGGTATGTTATTATCCGTAATTTGCGGAACTTGTTTGTCACATCCGAATAACAGTAGAAATAACAGTGAGTATAATGTTAATATTTTCATATGCTGCTCCTTATTACGGTGACATTTCTTGTCGATTGTCTCCCTTCTTATAATATTAACATTTCACATAAAATTAATCAAATAAAAAGTGCACCGGCAGGTGCACTCATATTTATCTTACTTCTCCGCTTTCCGGTGCTTCTTCAACAGGCTCCGTCTGTTCTAATTCTTCAAGCATTTCAGCCAAATCCGGCGCATTTAAAGCTTCTTCCGGAATTTCAAAATCTTTGGCACTATTGATATTTAGAACTTCCATAACCATTGTTGCTTCTAAGCTGTTTAAAGCTTCCATGGCTTCAGGAGGCACTTCGCCTAAAAGTTCAGTCATTCCCGACATCATGGACACAACCATTTTGCCTAAATCCATTTCCATTTTTATAATTTCGCCGGTAGCTTCATCAACATATATGATGTATGTGAGGTCTCCTAAATTGGCATTTGCAATATTCTTTATCATTTCAACTGTTATTGCTTCCTGTTCGTTAGCAGGTTCAGGCATTGATTCTGAATATTGACCGAACATTTCCTTATAAATGTCCCCTGACATTGTATATTGAAGTCTTAACAATGATTTTCCTGTTTCATCCGCATATTTGCCGAAGTATTTAACATCCTTTGTGTACTTTTCAGCTAACTCTTTGTTTTTCTTTATAGTTTCCGCATCATTTTTCATAAAGTCAGTTAACATATCATTTCCGACTGTTTGTTTCATCCAATTGAATTCTCCTGCGCTGTCATTCATTCCCATATATGTAGTGTAACTGTCCTCGTCAATCGTCATATACATTTCCATAATAGGCTGCATAATTTCATATAAAGGCATTGCGGCTTTCATTTTTACTTTAAAAGGATTCATAAAAACTGTCATGTCCATATTCATACTCATGTTCATCTTCTGAACACTTCCTGTTTCATCAGGTATATCCATGGACATATCAATAGCGGCTTTAATATCATAATTATCCCAATTATAGGATTTTTCGCTTGCCTCGTTATAAATAGCCTTAGCATCCACAGATTCTGTAGTTATAACTACGGTATTTAACTGCGAATCCCATTGAACTTCAGAGCCAAAAGCTTCAATGACCGGTCTTATGGGAAGGTATGTCCTTCCGTTTACGATTCTTGCGGCTGTGTCAACAGCTATTTTTTCACCATTTTTAAGAATGTAGTTTTCTCCTATGGGTACTTCAACAACCATATCACCTTTTGTTGCAATTGCAATTCTGCTTTCATTATTCCAATCAACCTGAGCACCATACTTAGTCATTGTAGCGTTAAATGGAACTTGAGTTCTGCTGTTTTCATCTATAAAAGGAAAACCTAAATCATCATTAAATTCGACTTTGGCTGAATCGATATTTATAATGATTTCACCTGCAAAAGCGGTAACAGATGATAATACCAAGATAAAAACCAAGCTTAAAACAAATACAAATTTTTTCATAATTTCCTCCCAACTAATTAATTAACCTAACTTGATGATATTATATAATTGTATAAAACGCAACATGAAAAATGTCTATTGTAAAAAATAATACATTATATTATAAAAACAGAAGTTTAAAATAGAATAAAAAAGGTATAAATTAATAAGAATAGGAGGGTGCTATGCAAATAATTGATTTTAGCAAAACAGTTTATGAGTTATACAGGAATAATGAGGAAATTGCAAAGATATTAGAAGAAATCGGATTTAAGGATATTACTAAGCCAAATATGATTAACACTGCTGGAAGATTTATGACAATTCCTAAGGGAGCTAAGGCAAAGGGTTTCAACATAGAAGAAATTAAGAAAGAATTCATTAAAAGAGGATATGAAATAAAAGAATAAAATATAAGGAGCGCATATGAGTGAAAATATTAATAACAGAGAATATCGTAAAAATGTAATTAAACAGGTCATAAGGGAACTGCATGACGGAAAGACTGTAGATGAAGTAAAACAAAAATTTGAAGATGCCTTTGCGGGAGTTACGGCCGCGGAAATATCAGAAGCGGAACAAGCACTGATAAGCGAGGGGCTTCCCGTTAGCGAAGTGCAAAGACTATGCGACGTTCATTCGGCTGTTTTTAAAGGTTCTATCGAAGAAATTCATCGGGAAACAGACCCGACAAAAATACCCGGTCATCCTGCCAATGTTTTGATTCTTGAAAACAGGGAATTAGGTAAAATCATTGATAATCAAATTAAGCCTTACTTGGAAAATGGTGGTAAGGAAGCGCTTGGACATATTCTTACGGGATTGGATAAATTGTCTGTCTTAGAAATTCATTATTCAAAAAAAGAAAATCTTTTGTTCCCTTATATGGAGAAATACGGTATTACGGCACCTCCGAAGGTTATGTGGGGTGTGGATGATGAAATCAGAGATGATTTAAAAATGCTTAAATCTGATTTGTCCTATGGAGTATTTAATGAAGAACATAAAAAAAGCTTGGAGGACTTGATAAACAGAATTGACGAAATGATATTCAAGGAAGAAAATATAATGATTCCAATGCTTTTAGATACTTTGACACAGGATGAATGGGAGACTGTTGCAAATGACAGCAATGAAATAGGAAATATAATAAATTATGTGCCTGTGTGGAAACCGGATAAGGAAGCTAAAGATGAATACGAGGAAGATATTAAGGAGCCGGGAGCGATAATTCTTCCGACAGGTGCGTTTAATAAGGAAGAACTTGCATACATGCTGAATACACTTCCTATAGACATCACATTTGTAGGAAACGATGATAATGTAAGGTATTTTTCACAAGGAAGCGAAAGGGTTTTTGCCCGCACAAAGAGTATAATCGGCAGGAATGTATCCAACTGTCATCCTCCCGCAAGCGTTCATATAGTGGAAGGAATTGTTGAAGACTTTAAGTCGGGGAAAAAAGACAATGAAGATTTTTGGATTAAGATAGGCGATAAATACATCTATATACGTTACTTTGCCGTTAGAAACGAAGAAGGCAAATATCTTGGTGTTGTTGAAGTAACTCAGGACATAAAGCCCATACAGGAAATTACAGGGGAAAAGAGATTGGTTGAATGATATAATCAAGTATTGTTTAGGGGACCGTGTCCCCGATATTGTTTTTTTTGTTTGGGAAGTATATAATTGAATTAAAAGGTATGGGGACACGATAGAAGTGGAAGGACACACCTTCTGTAGGGTAAGTTTCTGCGGGATAGTATTGAAGGAATGTACCGGTAGAGGCACAATAGAAGGAAAGTGATTCTCGGCGGGTGTGAGACTTTTAGGAATGTCTCCGATGGTAGGAGTTTGGTATGGAAAAGAAATATGTTCTTGCATTAGATCAGGGTACCACAAGTTCAAGGGCTATACTTTTTGACAGAAACGGCGGAATTGTTAACATATCTCAAAAGGAATTCACTCAAATCTATCCTAATCCCGGCTGGGTTGAGCATGATCCGGCAGAAATATGGGAAACTCAGCTTAATGCTGCAAAAGAAGCAATAAGGGATATTAATATTTCGGAAATTGCATGCATAGGAATTACAAATCAAAGGGAAACTACAATTTTATGGGATAAAAATACAGGTGTACCCGTATATAATGCAATAGTGTGGCAAAGCAGGCAGACTGCTGAAATATGCGATGATTTAATAAAATCAGGTATAGAGCCATACATTAAAGAAAATACAGGATTGGTTATTGATGCTTACTTTTCAGGGACAAAAATAAAGTGGATTCTGGACAATGTAAAAGGAGTCAGAGAAAAAGCAAAAAAAGGTGATATTTTATTCGGAACTGTGGATACATGGCTTTTGTGGAACCTTACAGGCGGAAAAGTACATATAACAGATTATTCCAATGCTTCAAGAACAATGATTTACAATATTAAATCACTGAAATGGGATGAAAAAGTTCTTGGAATATTGAATATACCTCATGAAATTTTGCCTGAAGTAAGGCAGTCATCGGAAGTTTACGGAAATACCGAAGCCCGGATTTTCGGCTCGGAAATACCTATATCAGGAATTGCGGGAGATCAGCAGGCTGCTCTTTTCGGACAGCTTTGTTTTCAGGAAGGTATGGTAAAGAATACTTACGGCACAGGATGCTTTATGCTCATGAATACAGGCGAAAAGATAGTTAAATCCCACAACGGGCTTATTACTACGATTGCCTGGGGCTTGGGAGGCAAGGTGGAGTATGCCTTGGAAGGCTCTATATTTGTGGCTGGAGCATCAATTCAATGGCTGAGAGA
>DCDU01000138.1:0-2114 GCA_002316585.1 Firmicutes bacterium UBA1047
GCATCAGCTTCATTTACATGGAAAAACTCTGCAAAAACACCATCTTTAAAGTTAGAAAACTTCCACCCTGCCAGCATGCCATTGGAATGCATCGAATAGCCCCCCTGAGAAGCAAGTGCACCCCAATCAGGTGTTATGGCAGGAATTATAACTTTGTCGCCTGGTTTAAAATCCTTAATTAGCGAACCAACCTCAACAACTTCACCAACCGCTTCATGACCAAGAATCATGTCGCTTCTTTCTCCGATTGCACCTTCCCAAACAGTGTGCACATCTGAAGTACATGGTGAAACCGCAATCGGTTTAACGATTGCATCCAACGGACCGCATACAGGCTCAGCTTTTTCAATCCAGCCCGTCTTACCGATTCCCAACATAGCAAAACCTTTCATTTAAACCTCCTAATAAATAAGATATTCTATATTCAAAGTGCTGTGACGGCTTCTTGAATACGCTCATTTAAACAGATGCATCCAAACGTTTGCAAATGTTTATTTAATTATATACCCTTGACTATTATTTGTCAATCTTTTATAATTACATATTAACAGTACTGTATAAAAATAACAAAGCAACTGTTATATAATGCTCAGCTGCTGATTTTTGTCTAATATTTTTTTAATAAATGTTTTTCTATGTATTTCAGTTGGACCGTATTCAAGTAAAGCTTCAATATGCTCTTTGGTGCCATAACCTTTATTTTTATCAAATTTATATTCGGGATATGATTTACTTAGCTGCTCCATCTGCCTGTCTCGTGTTACTTTCGCCATAATTGAGGCTGCAGCGATTCCATGACAATTTGCATCTCCATGAATAATATTTGACTGAGGTATGTCTATGTCCAACTTTTCAGCATCTATAATTACATAATCGGGAACTACCTTGTTTCCATCTTTATCCTTTAAATTTTCAATTGCCTGTACCATTGCAAGCCTTGTTGCATTTTTAATATTATATTCATCAACCTTAGTACAGTCTAATTCACCTATTCCCCATGCCAAGGCTGAATTTTTTATAATTTCAAATAATTCTTCTCTCTTTTTTGCCGACAGTTTCTTAGAATCATTGACACCTTCTATCAGCAAACCTTTGGGCATAATAACGGCGCAGGTTACAACGCTGCCTGCAAGGCAGCCCCTTCCGACTTCATCTATGCATGCAATATAATCATATCCTTTGTCCCAAAGTTCCTGTTCTATTTTTAGCATTGCATTTCTCCTTTAATTATAAGGGTTAGGGCATCTCTAATGTTATGTTGCCTAATCTGCCGGCTCTGAAGTCGTTGAATAACAGGTTTGCCACCCTCAGGTAGTCTATTTCGGTTTTATTTATTAAAAAGCCCTTTTTATAAGCTATGTTGTCTAAAATACTCAGTGATTTTTCCCCTGCTTCTATATTGTATCTTTCAAGAATGGCATTTTCTTTTCCCATTTGCTGCATTCTCTCCACAAATTTCAGCGCAATTTCTTCCAATACCAAGACATCATCTTTTATTGCACCTGTAAATGCAAGGTTTAAAGCACTGTTTTCATCATCAAATTTAGGCCATAGGATACCCGGAGTATCCAACAGGTCAATATTTCCCGCCAAATGAATCCACTGCTTGCCCTTTGTAACACCGGGCATGTTTCCTGTCTTTGTGCTTTTCTTTTTTGCTAATGAATTTATCAGTGTTGATTTACCTACATTGGGTATTCCAACAATCATTGCTTTGATTGTTTTGTTAAGCAATCCTCTTTTTTTATATCTTTCAACAATTTCCTTCGTAGCATCTGCGATTGCATTATTCAGCTTTCGAAGCTCCTTATTGTTTGTTGAATTATAAAGAACAACGGACCAGCCCTTATTCTTATAGTAATCTTCCCATAATTTGTTCATGTTTGGGTCTGATAAGTCATATTTGTTTAATACTATAAGTCTTTTTTTGTCTTTGAATAAAATGTCAAAGTCAGGATTTTTGCTGCTGTAAGGAATTCTTGCATCAACCACTTCAATTATTAAATTTACTAATTTAATATTTTCCTGAAGCAAATCCTTTGTTTTTTTCATATGTCCCGGATACCAATTTATATTCATATTAACCTCTCTTTCGCAGGGGAATGCATCAAATT
>DCDU01000138.1:2249-4426 GCA_002316585.1 Firmicutes bacterium UBA1047
TGCATCAAATTTGTTTGCTCCTTGCGTCGCACGAATTTGGCATTCTTGCGGTTGACCTACCAACCATCTGTTCTTCGCTGCTGCTCGAACATATGGGGTTAGGTCATACATAAAAATTGAGGACATCCGCCCTCAATCATTTTAGTAATTTCTTAATTCTTTAACTTTAGTTGCTTTACCTGTTCTTTCTCTCAAGTAGAACAATCTGGCACGTCTGACTTTTCCTTTTCTTACAACTTCAATTTTTTCAATCTTTGGTGAATGAACAGGGAATGTCCTTTCAACTCCTACTCCGTAAGAAATCTTTCTTACCGTGAAGGTTGCTCTGTTGCTTTCACCTTGTCTTTTAATTACGATACCTTCGAATACCTGAATTCTTTCTCTGTTACCTTCTTTGATTCTAACATGTACTTTTATAGTATCTCCAACATTAAAAGGTGTTAATTCACTTTTAAGCTGTTCATTTTCAATTGATTTTATTAAGTCCATTTGTATACCTCCTTTCGCCTAAGCGTTCTTGTTACATGTACAGAGGACCGCCGTATACTCTAAAGCATTATAGCACATCATCATAATGCATACAACATTTATTTATATTTTTCGGCTAACTTGTTGTACTTTTCAATTATACTTTTGTCCTTTATCATATCGGGACGTCTGTTTAAAGTTATTTCTATAGCCTTAAACAATCGCCACTCTTCTATATTTTTGTGATGACCGGATAATAATATTTCCGGTACATTTAAACCCATGTAGCTTTCCGGTCTTGTGTATTGAGGGTATTCCAGCAAACTTCCGCTGTGTGATTCCTCTATGGCCGAATCATCCGAGCCCAATACTCCGGGTAAAAGCCTCCCCACCGAATCAATAATCATCAATGCAGGCAGTTCTCCACTAGTTAAAACATAATCCCCCACAGATATTTCCTCATCGACGTATTTGTCGATAATTCTTTGGTCTATGCCTTCATAATGTCCCGGGATAAATATTATATGCTCCTTCCCGGATAGCTCTATGGCTTTATTTTGATTAAATAAACTGCCTTTTGGTGATAAATAAATAATATATGAATTATGCCTTTTTATAGCGTCTAAAGCTCTGAACATAGGTTCAGGTCTCAAAAGCATGCCCGGACCCCCGCCGTAAGGATAATCATCAACCTTTTTATGTTTGTCTTCCGAGTAATCCCTCAGATTAACATATTCTATTTCAAACAGTTTGTTTTCCACAGCTCTGCCGATGATTCCGTTTTTTGCATAAACATCAATTAACTCCGGAAACAAAGTTACTATTTCGAATTTCATTCCAGCAACCCTTCAATAACATTTATTATCATTTTTTTATCCTGAACATTGACTGATTTGACAACATCCTTGATTGCAGGTATCAAACAGGATTTGTCAGCATTTTTCACTTCATATACATCATTGGCTCCCGTTTGGAAAATTTCTGAAATTTTACCTATATAATCACCGTCAGTTGAGTATACATCCATTCCCTCTAAATCAAATAAGTAATATGAATCTTCGGGAAGCTCTCTCAGCTGGTCTTCCAATATTGAAATATATGTGTCCTTAAATGATTTCGCCGTTTCCATATCATCGATATTTTTCAGCTTCAGATAAACCATTCCTTTACGGTACCACACATCGCTGATTATACGCTTTGTATCATCTTTTTCTGTATATACATATTTCAGTTCTTCAAATCTTTCCAAATCGTCCGTAATAGGCATGCATTTTACATAGCCTCTTACTCCATGAGTATTTACTATTTTGCCAACTTTAATATAATCCTTCATTTCTACCTCAGTTCAGGGCTCTGCTATTGAATAATTTCAACTATAACTCTTTTGTTATCCTTTGTAGCAGCTGCTTTAACAACTGTTCTGATTGCTTTTGCAATTCTGCCTTGTTTTCCGATTACTTTACCCATGTCTTCAGGAGCTACTTTTAATTCAATTATCAGTGATTGGCTGCCTTCAATTTCATTGACTGTCACCATATCCGGATTGTCAACAAGTGATTTTGCTATATATTCTACTAATTCACCCATGGTATCACCTCTTATTTGTTTTCATCTTTTTTTTCATAGATGCCATTATTTTTGAAAAGCATGCTGACTGTATCTGTAGGTTTTGCACCGTTATTTAGCCATTTAATTGCACTTTCATCATT
>DCDU01000138.1:4616-4831 GCA_002316585.1 Firmicutes bacterium UBA1047
CATTTAATTGCACTTTCATCATTAATTTTTACAACTTTTGGCTCAACTACAGGATTGTAATATCCGATTTCTTCAATGAAACGTCCGTCTCTTGGAGAACGTGAATCTGCTACTACTATTCTGTAAAAAGGTTTCTTTTTTGAACCCATTCTTTTTAATCTTATTTTTACTGACATATCCTTCACCTCCTTTAAAACTATTAATAGTTTTATTTA
>DCDU01000082.1:0-137 GCA_002316585.1 Firmicutes bacterium UBA1047
GGAACCTTAAATTTAAGCTCAAACATACAGTTTGGAGAAGGAGGAGCCGGAACATTTTCTGACGGAAAGCTTAATACTCTGATTAAGGACAGATCAAAAAGAGGCAAAAAAGTATTGGAGGAATTTGTGGAAGCAGG
>DCDU01000082.1:152-322 GCA_002316585.1 Firmicutes bacterium UBA1047
GATTTACTTAGAAATGTTCTTGTTAATATAAGAAAAAAAATAATCAGTCTTGGAGGAACATTCAGATTCGAAGAATGCTTAACAGATATTAAAATAAAAGACAATTCAGTTTACCGCATTGTTACTGAAAGTGACATTATTGAAACAGATGTATTGGTGCTTGCCATAGG
>DCDU01000082.1:473-4958 GCA_002316585.1 Firmicutes bacterium UBA1047
CATTTGAAATGCTCAGCAATAAGATAGAGCTTACTGCAAAACCCTTTGCAATCGGTGTGAGAGTTGAACATCCTCAAAAAATGATTAGCAAAGCTCAATATGGAGAAATGGCAGACCATCCCGGTCTTGGTCCTGCCGACTATAAATTTGTTCATAAAAGCAAAAACGGGAGAAGCGTATATACATTTTGTATGTGCCCGGGAGGAGTTGTAACCGCATCTGCATCTGAAGAAGGAGGAGTTGTGACAAACGGCATGAGTTTTCATGAAAGAGACTTGGAAAATGCAAATTCCGCCGTTGTTGTTCAGATAAATCCGGAGGACTTCGGAGGGAGCGAAAATCCTTTGGCGGGTATAGAATTCCAAAGAAAATGGGAAAGAAAAGCATTTGAATCGGGCGGAGGGAATTATCGTGCCCCCGTACAACTTTTTAAGGATTTTAAGGAAAAGAAGGTTTCATCTAACTTTGGCGAAATTTATCCAACATACAGACCCGGCTGTACTTTTGCAAGCCTTTGGGATTGTCTGCCTGCCTATGTGTGCGAAAGCTTAATTGAGGGAATAACCGCCTTCGGAAAGCTGTTAACAGGTTATGACAGGCCGGACACTTTACTTACGGGAGTTGAAACAAGAACCTCATCGCCTTTAAGAATTGTCAGAGATGATGAAATGCAAACAAACATCAGGGGTATTTACCCATGCGGAGAAGGTTCCGGCTATGCAGGGGGTATTATGTCTGCATCAATTGACGGACTTAAAATAGCGGAGCAAATTATTAAAGCATACAAACCAATAAATGATAAGGAATAAATCTATGAAAATAGCTGTAATCGGCGGAGGTGCATCAGGTTTAACGGCGGCGATAGCTGCAGCTAAAAACGGTGCTGAAGTAACCATTTATGAGAAAATGAACAGAGTTGGGAAAAAAATATTGGCAACAGGCAACGGCAGGTGCAATTATACAAATATGAACTTATCATTTGAATGTTACCACAGCAATAATTTAAAGCTTGCGGAAACAGCCTTAAACTTTTTCGACCTTAATAAGACGCTGACATTTTTTGAAGACTTGGGGATTCATCCTTACGTTGATGAAAGCGGCAAGGTATATCCTAATTCACTGCAGGCATCAAGCATCTTGGATGTGTTAAGATATGAAGCAAGCAGACTTAAGGTTGAGGAAAAGACTGACTTCAATGTAACAGGTTTAAGAAAAAATAAAGATAAATTTAGTATTATTGGGAATGATACAATTACTGCAGACAGAGTTATTTTGTCAACGGGAGGAAAGGCAAGTCCTCAGCTTGGCTCTGACGGAAGGGGATATGAAATAGCCAAGTCATTCGGTCATGAAATTATCGAGCCTTACCCTGCCCTTGTTCAGTTAAAATTAAGCGGCAGGTATTTCAAAAGAATAGCAGGAATAAGGTTTGACGGTATTGTTAAAGCCTGTGCAGGTGAAAATCTGATAAGAGAGGAAGAGGGAGAAATACTTTTCACCGATTACGGTGTATCGGGACCTCCCATTCTGCAAATAAGCCGCAAGGTTATCGGTGAACTAAATAATAAAAATAAAACATATTTATTTATAGATATGTTTCCCAATTATTCAAAATCAGAGCTTTATGATATTCTTCAGGACAGATTCAGAAGAGTCGGTTATAAAACAATGGAGGACGGCATGATTGGCTTCATTAATAAAAAATTAATTCCTGTAATTTTATATGAAGCAGGTTTTGGTGATTTGAATAAGCAATGCGGTAATTTAAACAAAAAAGATATATATAAAATAATTGATATTTTAAAAGAGTGGAGATTTGAAGTTACGGGATATAATTCTTGGTCACAGGCTCAGTCAACCGCCGGAGGAGTTAAGCTTTCTCAGGTGAATCCTAAGACATTAGAGTCTTTGAAGGTGAAGGGATTGTATTTTGCCGGAGAAATTCTTGATGTGGACGGAGACTGCGGAGGTTTTAATCTGCAATGGGCATGGAGCTCAGGTTATACGGCGGGGTATTTCTGCTCAATTATATAATGCATGGAAGGATAAGAAAATGAAAAATTTTTTAGAAAAGATATTCGGCTCATACAGTGAAAAAGAAATTAAAAGATTAAATCCAACAGTGGATAAAATATTATCCTTGGAAAAGACAATGGAAGAATTGACTGACAGCCAATTAAAAGCTAAGACTGCTGAATTTAAACAAAGGCTGTCAAACGGAGAATCAAAGGACGATATAATGGCTGAAGCTTTTGCGGTTGTAAGAGAAGCTGCATGGAGAGTTTTAGGCCAAAAGCATTACAGGGTTCAGCTGCTAGGCGGAATTGTTCTTCATCAGGGGAGAATTGCCGAAATGAAGACAGGAGAAGGAAAAACATTGGTTTCAACTTTGCCTGTTTATTTGAATGCTCTTGACGGGAACGGGGTACATGTTGTTACGGTCAATGATTACCTGGCAAAGCGTGACGCCGAATGGATGGGTAAGGTGCATAATTTCTTAGGGCTTTCTGTTGGCTGCATAGTTCACGGCATAACAAAGGAAGAGAGAGTAAATGCATATAAATCAGACATAACCTACGGTACCAATAATGAGTTCGGCTTTGATTACTTAAGGGACAACATGGTTATCCGCAAGGAGGATATGGTTCAAAGAGATTTAAACTTCTGTATAATTGACGAGGTCGACAGTATTTTAATAGATGAAGCAAGAACACCTCTAATCATTTCAGGAGAAGGCGAAAAATCAACCGACATGTATGAAATGGCAAACAGCTTTGTATCGACATTAAAAGGAAAAATTCAGCTGCCTGAAGAAAAGAAATCAAAGATGGATTATATGATGGGTGATGTTGAAGAGGACGATACTGTTGATTATATAGTTGATGAAAAGGCAAAAAATGTTACCCTTACCGCAAGGGGCATTACTAAGGCAGAAAGATATTTTAATATTGAGAATTTAGCCGACCAGGAAAACATGGAAATTTCGCATCACATAAATCAGGCTCTGAAGGCACAAAATACAATGAAAAGAGATATTGACTACATTGTTAAAGACGGAGAGGTTCTGATAGTAGATGAATTTACAGGCCGTATCATGTACGGCAGAAGATATTCCAACGGACTTCATCAGGCAATCGAAGCAAAGGAAAGAATAGAAGTAAGAAAAGAATCAAAAACACTTGCAACAATAACATTCCAAAATTATTTCAGAATGTATAAAAAATTGTCCGGTATGACAGGTACAGCAAAGACGGAAGAAAATGAATTCAGAGAAATTTACGGTGTGGATGTAATAGAAATTCCAACAAATAAAGATGTAATCAGGGATGATATGCAGGATGTCGTATATAAGGGGGAAGTTGGAAAGTTCAATGCCGTAATAAGTGAAATCATAGAAAAACACAAAACAGGACAGCCCATATTGGTTGGTACTATTTCTATAGAAAAATCCGAATTATTAAGCAAGCTCTTAAAGAAACAAGGGATTAAGCATGAGGTTTTAAATGCAAAGCAGCATGACAAGGAAGCTGAAATTGTAGCTCAGGCAGGACGTTTCGGCTCGGTTACCATTGCAACCAACATGGCAGGAAGAGGTACCGACATCGTGCTTGGAGGAAATCCCGAATTTATTGCAAAGCATAAGATGAAATCAAAAGGATTTTCTGATGAGCTGATTGCCGCAGCTGATGGTTTTAATGAAACTGACGATTCTGAAATAATTGAAGCAAGAAAAACATATAAGCAATTATTGGATGAATCAAAAAATGAACTGATAGATGAGCAGGAAAAGGTTAAGGAAGCGGGCGGCCTTCACATTATCGGAACGGAGCGTCATGAATCAAGACGTATTGACAATCAGCTGAGAGGTCGTGCAGGCAGGCAGGGAGACCCCGGTTCGACACGTTTTTATATATCCCTTGAGGATGACTTAATGAGATTGTTTGCGGGAGATAAAGTTAAAACAATAATCGAAACCTTAAAAATGCCTGAAGATGAGCCATTAGAAGCGGGAATCCTCACAAAGACAATCGAAACGGCACAGGGAAGGGTTGAAGGAAGAAACTTTGATATAAGAAAGCATGTTCTGCAATACGATAATGTAATGAATAAGCAAAGAGAGGTAATTTATTCCGAAAGAAGAAAGGTACTTTTAGGAGAAAATTTAAAAGAAAATATATCCGACATGATTGATGCTTTAATTGACAAGGCGATTAACATGTACACAACTGATGACAAGCATAATGAAAACTGGGATATAAACGGGTTTATCAAGTATATAGCAGAAGTATTTGCTCTGTTGATAAATTTTGACGGAGAAAATATGAACAGCTTAAATCGTGAAGCTCTCAGAGAAAGAATCAGAACTGCCGTTGACAGACATTATGTAAGGCAGGAGTCGGAATTTGGAGAAGAAATATTCAGAGAAGTGGAGAGAATTCTTCTTCTAAGAAATGTAGATACAAAATGGATGGATCATATTGATGC
>DCDU01000236.1:0-570 GCA_002316585.1 Firmicutes bacterium UBA1047
CCTACAGTACATCATACGATGGGCGGACTAAAAATAGATACTGAATGCCGCGTTTTAGGTCAGGATGACACTCCTATTTCCGGTCTATATGCAGCGGGAGAAGTAACCGGTGATATTCATGGAGCAAACAGACTTGGCGGAAACGCAATAGTAGACATAGCTGTATTCGGCCGTATAGCCGGAGAGAGTGTTGCTCTTGAGAAATAAAAGTAAAATCCAAATTAATATGGTAATATAAAATAAAAACTACCTTGATATGATTTTTAATATAAGGTAGTTTTTTTAACTTCTACGGCATGTGTATATCAATATTCTTGCTTCCTGCGGCGGATAATCCTATTAAGCTTTAACTTCGGGGTTTTGCAATTTAAGGGTATTCCAAACAGAATAAACAAGCAGCCCAATAAAGCAAAACAATGCGCCTAATGCCATGGAATACTTAACATCAATATCAGCCATTTTGCCAAAAATCAGATTGGTACCGACAGCCGTCACATTCATGATGCTTGAATAGACGGATAAAATCGTAGCACGATTGGATATACTTACCTGACGATTTTCAATATCCAT
>DCDU01000236.1:726-1030 GCA_002316585.1 Firmicutes bacterium UBA1047
CCTGACGATTTTCAATATCCATTTGTATAGGTACGAAAAGTGATGACGATATCCTTAAAATCAATATTCCCAACACAGATATAATAGGCTCCGAAGATAATGCCAACATGGTACAGGCGAGACCTGCAGCAAAAAATAAAAGTTTAACTGCGGCAGGTTCTCCCAAACATTCTGAAACCCTATGGGAGAAAGCTGCCAGCAATCCTGAAATCGTGACTAAGATGTATATATACCCCATATAATGAGGTTCAATTCCCGAGCGCAGATACTGGAGCTGATTCAGAAAAACCGTAATAGTCTGGTT
>DCDU01000236.1:1218-4474 GCA_002316585.1 Firmicutes bacterium UBA1047
CTTCTTCTGTGCAACAGCTGAAGAAATTTCCCTTATTTGTTTATTAAATTGAATGAGATGTCTATCCTTGGGTTTAACCTCATTGAGAAAAAGAGAAAGCAGCATGGCTACGCCATAGGATATAATTGTAAGAAAAGCAGCTAATCTATAGTCATCCCTTATAATAACAGAAAATATTACCGAAGCGCAAATTAATCCGGTTGTACCCATAGCTTCGTATATTCCAAATACTTTCTGACTTTCATTTTCGTTTACAGACAGATACAAATAGGCTGAATCACAGCCCGAAAGTCCGGAGATAACAATTGATAAGATAAGTCTTTCCGCTAAGAACAATAAAAAAGTATCCGCTTTCCAAAATATTATTTTTGATATAAAGAAAAGAATGTTACATATGATTATGGTTTTTTTATAACCGATTTTGTCTGATATATAACCCCATGGGATTTCAAGCAAAATCATAATAATTAAAGATATGCTTTCTATTAACGTAATATCAAACACAGAAAGCCCCTGTGCCTGACGATATAAGGTAGCTATGGGTCCGTAAAAAATCAAGCCCTGCAACAGAGCGATAGCATAGAACAAATGTATATTGATTTTTCTGTTGTCCAATTTAAATCCTCCAAATAATTTTTCGCATAACAAAAAAACTTTTTATCGCTTAAAAATTATTTGTTTTTAAATTGGACTATTCATATTCTGCCTCTGTATTTTCATTAAAATAATCTATAAACATAAGTTATTATATTTCATTATACTACTATCAACAAGTTTATGGAAATAATTTTTTTATTCAAAAAATCCATACAGCTGTTCCATTTGCTCATAGGTAAGCATTCCGATATAACCGCCTATAATTTCACCTTTTTTGTTCACTGCAATAGTAGTGGGGAAGGAGCGAATGCCGTATGTATCTGCAACATCCATATCTTCATCCGATAATACGGTAAAGCTTAAGTTGTTTTCATCCATGAAGGCTTGAACTTTTTCCTTTTTTTCACCCACATTAACCGCCAGTATTAAAAGGTCATCCGCGTATGTATCCTGAAGCTTTTGCAAATCGGGCATTTCTATTACGCAAAACCCGCATCCCGTATACCAGAAATTTAAAATTACATTTTTATCTCTCATGTCGCTTAGCTTTATCATAGAATCATCCATTGATTTTAATTCAAAATCCGGCGCCATTACAGGTTTCTTTGTTTCTTGAGTATCATTGTCTTGGACTTCCTGAGAATTCTCGTCCTCAGGAACACCATTGTTTTGAGCTTCCTGCGCCTTATCGTCTTTAGGTGCAACATCGTTGCCATTGACTGAGCATCCTGCAATCAACAATACTGACATAATTAAAATTAATATTTTTTTCATAATAAGTATCATTCCTTTCGCTGTGCTCAAGGCACAAAAATTTAATGAAAGTTCTGCTTTCTTTCAAACTAATCTTCTTTAAATAGCTGATATCCATGGTAGGTATTTCCTAATTGATAAATTTAGTGCCGTCCGCAACTGTTTTTGTCATAAATGTATCAGGATAGATTTTCACAGCAATTTGATATGCTTTATTTAGTGACACAGTATCCTTAAAAAGTGCAAATATTGCAGAACCTGAACCTGTCATTACGGAAGATATTGCACCGTTGTCAAGCATTAACTTCTTAATGCCGTTAATTTCGGGATGAAATTTTTCAACAACTTTTTCCAGCGTATTTTCAACACTTAACCCTGCATTTTCATAATCATTTAACGATATATACTCAAGAATTCTATTATTTTTATATAAATTATAATTTTGGGGTTCAAGGTTTTTGTATACAAATGCAGTTGACATGGAAAATTCGGGTTTGATTATCAATATATCATTCCATGAAAAGTCATTTAATTCAGTAACTTTGTCACCTATTCCTTCTGTAAGGCAAGTGCCTCCCGTCAAACAGAAAGGTATATCAGAACCTATTTGCATTCCGAAGCTGCACATTTCTTCCTCAGATAAGTTAAGCTTCCACATAACATTTAAACCCTTTATGACAGCAGCTGCATTTCCGCTTCCTCCCGCAAGTCCTGCTTCTGCGGGAATTCTTTTATTAATGTATATGTGTATGCCGGAATTTATGCATAAAGCTTCCTTTAATAGCAACGCAGCCTTATAGCAGGTGTTTTTTTCATTTACGGGTATGGATATGTCGGAGCATTCAATAATAATCTTATTCTCATCTAAAGAATTAAGAACAACCTCGTCATAAATATCAACAGACTGAATAACAGACCTTATCAGGTGATAACCGTTTTGAAGTCTTCCTTCAATATCTAAAAATAAATTGATTTTACCGTATGAATGTAATTTCAGCATAGCTTTTCCTCAAAGTTTTTCAACATTATATAACATAATCCTCTTTCTAACAATGAATATTATAATTAATTTAACTTTTTATGTTTAAAATTGTGAATATTGGGTATAAAATTAATACAACATAGTACTTATGAAAGAGGTGATTCCCCCAAAAACAGAAATTGAAACAATGAATGGATAACACCCGGTTTTCAGGTGTGAAACTGATGAAAGCCGGGTGTTATTTATTTTATTTCTTATGTGGTGTATTCATTTTTTTGTAAGTCTTCGCTGCTAAAATAAGTCCTTTTTAGCTAATATAAAGCCGGATAAGCCTGCGGAAGCAAGTGAAATTCCAATAACTATCCAAAATCCATATGGAGAATCCGCAAAGGGAAGGTTCGCAAAATTCATCCCAAAAAAACCTGAAAAAATCGCAGGTATAGCCATCAATATAGTTATGGACGTTAACAATTTCATAACTATATTTAGATTATTTGATATTAGAGAAGCAAATGCATCCATTGTATTGCTTAATATTCCGCCGTATATGTTAGCCATTTCAATGGCCTGCTTATTTTCGATGATTACATCCTCAAGCAAGTCTTCATCCTCCGAATATTTTTTGATTATATTCATTCTGAGGATTTTTTCCAAAACTATTTGGTTTGCCTTAAGGGCTGTGTTTATATATACCAATGATTTCGATAAATCCAAGAGTTGTATAAGCTCCTTGTTTTTCATTGATTGATGCAGCTGCTCCTCGATATAATTGCTCATTTTGTCAATTTGCCTCAAATACAGTAAGTATCTTTGTGCATTCTTGTACAGTATTTGATATAAAAAACGGTATTTTTTATATGTGTAGAAAGTACGAATGCTGTTTTTCTCAAATTGGTCCAATACAATTGAATTTTTTAAACATAC
>DCDU01000236.1:4665-4856 GCA_002316585.1 Firmicutes bacterium UBA1047
TGGTCATCTTGTTTTTCAACATAGGGAGTATCGACCAGTATTAAAACTTGACCTTCTTCCGACTCCAAACGGGAGCTTTCCTCATCATCCAATGCTGCTCTTAAAAAGTCTCTTTCTATAGACAGCTCTTCTTCAATAAAGTCTAATTCCTCACTTGTGGGATTAACCAAGTTAATCCATGCACCATCTTC
>DCDU01000236.1:5077-9095 GCA_002316585.1 Firmicutes bacterium UBA1047
ATAGATTTTCTCTATTACTAAATCGAATTGTTATCAGTAATAGAGAAGTATTCAGTTAACAGATTCTTGACCTTAGGGACCTCGTCCATTACTTCACATCCTTTGCTTTTTTATTGCATTAATAATGATAGTATATTTTATTTTGTTTTGCAAGTGAATTATAATGCAATTTAAAGATAATGCACATATTTTTTATATAAATGGAAAAGATATTGACAAATGAATAATATTTTCCCGTTTTTCATTAAATTTTGCATAGAAGGTGATTATTTGGCTATAAGTTCCGTTACAAAGGTCAAAGGAGCGGTTGAAGGCTGTATTGGTAAGAAAGTAAAATTTAAGATAAAAAAAGGCAAAAGCAGGTCTCAATTCAGCGAAGGAATAATTTTAGACACTTACCCTTCAATATTTACGGTCTTTATTGAGAAAAAAGATTTTAAAAGAGTTGTGTCTTTCAATTATATAGATATTTTAACTAATAATGTTGAATTTTTTATATGTGATGATGAGGAGACAAGAATTGGATAGTATACGTTAATAGTGAAACAATATTTATTAAAAAATTATTAATAAATGAAGTTTCGCTATATTTTTTTGCAAAAATTTGATATACTGCAATAGCAACGATTGTTCAGGATGACACTTATGATGGGTCATGAAACATAAGTAGGTTGTAAAATAATTGGTTATAAAAGATTTGGGAGAAGTTAAGTGAAGTTATTTTCAAAATTATTTTTGTTTTTAATTATGGCATCAATTTTATTCTATGCATATGCAAGATTTATCGAGCCTATGTTATTAACGGTTCAATATGAAAATATATATAGCGATTTACTGAGTGATAAGGATAATATAAGAATAGTTCAATTTTCAGATACCCATATATCTGAATTTTTTGATATGGATAATTTAAAAAAGACAGTAAATAAAATAAATAGTGAAAATCCGCATATTGTTGTTTTTACGGGTGATTTGATAGACCAATACAATAAGCTTGAAAATAAAGACAATATATGTGAAATATGGGAGGCTTTAAGTGAAATAAATGCTACCTTAGGCAAATATGCAATATACGGAAACCATGATTACGGCGGAGGAGCAGAAAGTGCATATAAACAAATTATGGCAAACAGCGGGTTTAAATTGCTTGTAAATGAAAAAACAATAATAGAAGAGCATAATATTAATATTATAGGAATGGACGATTCTATCTTCGGCATATTCGATAAGGAAGTTATAGCCGGTTACTTAGATGAAGACTTCTTTAATATTATACTAAGTCATGAGCCGGATGCGGCCGAACACTTCTTAGAATATAATGCAGACTTGTTTATATGCGGTCACAGCCACGGAGGACAGGTAAACCTTCCGTTTATTAACTATACCCCGCCCTTGGCGCAAAAGTATGTGAGAGGCATGTATGCTATCGATAACTACAGGCAGACAAAAATATATGTCAATGTAGGCTTGGGAACATCAAAAATACCAATGAGATTTATGGCGGCACCTGAACTAACTGTTTTTACCCTTAAAAACAATTAATGATAAAAGCCTTGAAAAAAAGATTTATAATATGACGTACTGTTGTCATATTTATTCGCTGCAAGTGTTTGCCTGTCTTCGTCATTTTGAGGAAAAGGAGAGGCGGATTTTGCTGTTCGGTGATTTATAATGCAAGTGAACCGTCTGTTTGAAATAATATATGTTCTGATGATGTGACTTTGGGCGATAGCATAGAATAAGGTCAACCACAATATTATGGTTGACCTTAACTAAATTTATTTAATTTTTTACTTTGTCGGTACCTTCAATACCTGTTCAGGATAAATCAGATGCGGATTTGTTATGTTGTTGTATTCAGCCAATTCTTGATAGGTTAAATTATATTGCTCAGCTATTTTCCACAAAACATCTCCTGAAACAACTATGTAGGTTACTTCCGCTGGAGCAGGTTCAACTGGAGCAGGTACAGCAGGGGCAGGCTCTTCAACAGGGGCAGGCTCAACGGGAGCCGGTTCCTCAACAGGAGCAGGGTCTTCAACAGGAGCTGGCTCTTCAACAACTGCTTCCAAAACCTTAATTCTTCCGGAAACTTCAATTCCCTTAGTACCGTTGGCATTTAAATAATCAGCAAATATTTCTTCATATGTACCTAATTCCGCTACTATAGGAGGCTCAATCAGCATTTCATAACCATCTCCGCCTATAGCCATGAAATCATTAATTGCTATTGTGTATTCTGCAGCTTTGTCCAACGGTTTTTCGCCGACAGTTACTTCAACTACTCTAGAGCCAACAGGCTGTGCAGGGTCAAATACAAATGTCAATCCGCTAACCTGCAGGAATCCGCCCTGTGTAGCAGGATAACCGCTGACTGAATGCTCAAGGATTTCCGATAAGACTTCGCCTGTAACCTTTTTAACTTTAATTGTATTTCCAAATGGGAACAGTGTAGCTACCATACCTTTTGTAATATCACCAGGCTCAATTGCTATACGGATATTACCTCCATTAACAAAACCAACGTCAGCACCTGAAGCTGCTTTCACTGCATCCGCCGATAGATTACCAAGGTTTGTTTCTTTAGTTCTTACATTTTCTCTTGCACCATCTAAATAAATATCGGTTTTTGCAACTACCTCATCAAATATCGGCTGATTTGCTGCCTGTATATCTTCGATAGTCTTAGCTAAATCAGGGTCTGCAACCGTATCGGCTGCGGCTTCAACAGAAAGAAGTTCTGCTGTTCTGCCAACAACTTCACCGTTTTTTATTTCAATATTTACATAACCTAAGTTTTTATCATGTTCACCTGTTTGAGCTATTAATGTATTATTAACAAGCATACCTGTTGTTAGCAGCGTATGGCTGTGACCGTCAATTATAACATCGATTCCTTCTACATTTTCGGCAATTTGCTTAGATGTTACAACTGAGCTTTCATCTAACCCGATATGTGCCAATGCAATAATAACATCAGTTTTATCCTTTAATTCTTCAACCATTTTTTTAGATACTTCAATAGGGTCATCAAAAGTTAAACCTTCTACATTTGAAGGGCTTGTTTTATATGCTGTTTCAGGAGTAGTAAGACCGAAGATACCAACTTTTACTCCGCCTATTTCTTTAATTGCATATGGAGTAAATAAGTTTTTACCGTCTTTTGAAACATTTGCGCTTAACATTACAACCTTGCTCATATCCTTAAGTTCCACAAGTCTTTCATAACCATAGTTAAAATCATGGTTACCTAATGTCATGTAGTCATATCCTGCAGCCTCCAATACTTTTAATGCATTTTCGCCTTTGCTGATATTAACTATTGGCAATCCATGCAGAGTATCACCTGCATCAAGAACCAATGTATTAGGATTTGATGCTTTAGCTTCTTTAATTAATGCTGCTATTTTTGCAAATCCCAATCCTCCATCCGCTTCTAAAAGCCTCGCATGAGTATCATTAGTGTGGATAACAGTAATTTTAGTAGTTTCTGCATCTTCTGCAAATGCAAAGCTGAAACTGCTTAGAATTAATAATAGTACTAGTACTAAACTTAAAACTTTTTTGTTCATACTTTCTTCCTCCTAATTTTTTATAATTACCATATTTATATTATACAGGCAGTCATTTTTAATATCAAGTGAACATTTAGCAAATAATTAATAAATAATAATAAAAAATGTTGACAATAATACAAATTTTCTATAATATTAATACATTATTAATAGTCTACTTTGAAAAGGAAAAGTAATTATACATGGTCTATAGAGAGAAGGTTGCAGGTGGAAGACTTTCGACACTATGTATTATGAACCCGCCTTGGAGTGTTTGGGATAAACCCAAAGGGCAAAACCCTTATATAAAAGAGATGCTGCTATGCAGCAATTAGAGTGGTACCGCGGAAATCCGCCTCTAAACTTTTAGGGGCGGTTTATTTTATGTATACCCAAGAGTATGGGGACACACCTCTAAAGCGGGGAACTCCCTGCGTATCAGAAAGGAGAAAAAATGGCTAAGA
>DCDU01000236.1:9276-10459 GCA_002316585.1 Firmicutes bacterium UBA1047
AAAGAAAAAGAATTTGTAAAAGAAATTACACCTATGGAAGAAGATTTCAGCAGGTGGTATACAGATGTAATTATGAAAAATGAGCTGGTTGATTATTCGCCTGTAAAGGGCTTTATGGTTATAAGACCTTACGGATATGCCCTGTGGGAAAGAATTCAGCAATATGCAGATGAAAAATTCAAAGCAACCGGACATAAAAATATGTATTTTCCATTATTGATTCCTGAAAGCTTATTAACGAAAGAAAAGGAGCATGTGGAAGGATTTGCTCCGGAAGTTGCATGGGTGACACATGGAGGCAATCAGGAATTAGGTGAAAGATTGGTGGTAAGACCGACATCTGAAACAATTATATGCCATATGTATGCAAAATGGCTTAATTCCTACAGAGACCTGCCATATTTGTATAACCAATGGTGCAGTGTGGTGAGATGGGAGAAAACAACCAGACCTTTCCTCAGAACGTCTGAATTCTTATGGCAGGAAGGTCATACCTTGCATGAAACCGGAGAAGAAGCACAGGCAGAAACTCTTCAGATGCTTGATATATACAGACAGGTGGCAGAAGATTTAATGGCTATGCCCGTAGTAGTGGGGCAAAAAAGCGAAAAAGAAAAATTTGCGGGAGCCTATGCAACATATACTATGGAAGCATTGATGCATGACGGTCAGGCACTGCAGGCAGGAACATCCCATAATTTAGGGCAGCATTTTACCAAAGCTTTTGAAATAAAGTTCCAAGGCAGAAACGGTCAGGAGCAATACCCCTACCATACTTCATGGGGAATTTCAACCAGATTGATAGGCGGTCTTATAATGGTTCATTCCGATAACAGAGGGTTGGTTCTTCCACCAAAAATGGCGCCTGTCCAGGTTGTAATAATTCCGATAGCTCAAAAGAAAGAAGGAGTGCTGGAAAAGGCAAATGAATTATTTGACAGATTAAAGGCAAAAGGAATCAGAGTTGAGCTTGATGACAGTACGGAAAATTCACCGGGCTGGAAATTCAATCAGTATGAAATGAAGGGTTACCCTATTCGTATTGAAATAGGTCCAAGAGATATTGAAAATAATCAGGCGGTTGCTGTTCGAAGAGATAAGCTTGAAAAAGAGATGATTTCTTTGGACAATATTGAAGATTCAATATATGAAATGCTTGAAGCAATGCAAAATGATTTGTTTG
>DCDU01000236.1:10688-12249 GCA_002316585.1 Firmicutes bacterium UBA1047
AAAATGATGTGGTGCGGCGAAAGAGAATGCGAAGATAAGCTTAAAGAAGAAACAGGGGCTACAATCAGATGCATTCCATTTGAGCAGGAAAACTTAGGAGATAAGTGCCATATTTGCGGAAAACCCGCAAAACATATGATTTACGCCGCAAGAGCGTATTAAGATGCCCTAACCCCATAACCTGCAGTTCAGGATGACAATTTGTCATCCTGAGTCCGGCGGGAAACTTTATTTTTTATGATTTAAATTTTATCAGTCTCATGGCATTAAGTATTACCACTAAAATACTTGCTTCGTGGATGAACATTCCGGATGCCAGATGAACACTTCCCATAAGGACTCCGGTCAATAAAACAAATACTACGGCAACAGCTATGAAAATATTTTGTTTCATATTGCGCATGGTTGCTTTTGCAAGGGAATAAGCATGAGAGAATTGTGAAAGCTTATCTGCCATTAATACAACATCTGCCGTTTCCATTGATACATCAGTTCCGCCTTCACCCATGGCAAGACCAATATCTGCCGTAGCTATTGCCGGTGCATCGTTTATTCCGTCTCCTGCCATTGCAACGATTCTGCCTTCATCCTTTAATTTTTTAACATATTCTACCTTGTTTTGCGGAAGGAGCTCAGCGTAAAATTCATCAAGCTTCAATATATTGGCTACTAATTCGGCGGTATGTCTGTTATCCCCTGTAAGCATTATAATCTTTTTTATTCCGGCTCTTCTCATTTGAGAAATGGCTGTTTCAGCATCATCCCGTATTTGGTCAGCTATGGAAAATACTCCCGCCATTTCTCCGTCAATGGCTGTAAATATTGCCGTGTTGCCTTTCTTTTCACGCTCTGTTGCATAATCCGATATTTCATTTGATATAATTATATTTTCCGCCTCCATTAATTTTCTGTTACCTGCAACTAATGCTTTACCTTCAACTTTGGCAATGATTCCGTTACCTTTAATAACCTGACCGTCCTCCGGCTCATTTCTCAAATTGATTTTTCTTATACTTGCTTCCTTAACTATAGTTTGACCTAAATGATGCTCGGAAATTGTTTCAGCTTCGGCAACTAATTTCAACAGCTCATTTTCTTCAATATTATTAAATACTTTTATATCCGTAACTTCCGGTTTTCCCTTTGTCAATGTGCCTGTCTTATCAAATACTAAGGTATCAACCTTGGAAAATCTGTCCATTACATCTCCGCCTTTTATGAGGATGCCGTTTTTCGCACCGTTTCCTATGCCTGCAACATTAGATACGGGGGCACCTATAACCAAGGCGCCGGGGCAAGCTATTACTAAGAAGGTAATAGAAAGGTGAAGGTCGTGGGTTATTAAAAATACTGCAATTGACATAATAACAATAGCCGGAGTATATATATTTGCAAATTTGTCTAAAAATCTTTGTGCCTTTGATTTTGCTTCCTGAGCTTCCTCAACTAATTCTATTATCTTGGCAAATGTAGTATCATCACCTACCTTGTCGGCTGTCATTTCTATAAATCCGCTATCTACAATAGTTCCGCTGAAAACCCTGTCATTTTCTTTTTTTGA
>DCDU01000230.1 GCA_002316585.1 Firmicutes bacterium UBA1047
ACTCCTCATTACTGAGAAGTATTTGTTAAGGCAATAAAAGAAAATCCGAAATAAAACTTAAATTTTTCTTATATAGTACATATTTAAATAATTCGACATGTTACTATTACTAACATAAACAAACTTATGAACACATTTGTCAAATTATATATTTTAAAGGGTCTATGAATATGCTATAATCTTAAATAATAACCTTTAGGAGTAATTGCATGAAGAAAAAAGATATTTTGCTGTCAATATTGTTAGTAATTTTATGGGGTGTTAATTTTACCGTTATTAAATTAGGTTTAAGCGGAGTTCCATCAATGCTTTTGGTTTCGTTACGATATTTATTCACATCATTTCCCGCAATATTTTTTATAAAAAAACCGAAAACAGAATTGAAATATATAATAATATACGGGCTCACGGTAGGAGTGGGACAATTTTCATGCCTTTTTTATGCAATGCAAATAGGAATGCCTGCGGGGATAGCTTCAATTGTGCTGCAAGTCCAAGCATTTATATCACCTGTCCTTGCAATGATATTTTTAAACGAAAAAATGAATTCAAAACAAATAATAGGGTTTTTAGCAGCAGCGACGGGATTAGCATTAATAGCAACGGCTTCAGCCGGAGATAGTATGAACAAAGTTCCTGCCTTAGCCTTTATACTGATGTTTGGCGCACCTGCATTTTGGGCTGTTTCAAATATGGTTCTGAGAATTGCTTCTGATAAAGCAGCCGCAAAGGGTGAAAAGCTTAATACGGTAAGCATGGTTGTATGGTCGGGATTGGTTCCGCCAATTCCAATGATAGGACTGGCTCTCATGCTGGACACACCGGAAACGCTTCTGAATGCATTGACAAACTTAAACGGTATTTCAATATTTGCGGTAATCTACTTAGCTTTTGCCGCAACATTGATAGGATATGGAATATGGAGCATATTGGTATCAACCTATCCAATGAGCATGGTTGCACCTATTCCGCTTCTGGTTCCCATAACGGCATTGCTGTCAGCAAGAATTGTTCTTTCAGAAAAGCTTTCTCCAATGCAATGGACCGGATTTATAGTTATTTTAGCAGGACTTGTTATTGCAAATATCAATATAGACATGATTAAAAATGTATTCGGCAAATCAAAGAATTCCATATAGTAAAAAAAAAGCTGCATTCTATAATGATTGCAGCTTTCATATATTGCATCAAAAAACATAATTGTATAAAATATTAATATCTATTTTTCTAATGTTTTGAGCAGGTTTTCAAAATAAGCAACATGATGTTTTTCCTCATTGATTATTCTGTTCATTACCTCTTTTGCTCCTTCATCTTTAACACCCTTATATAATTCAGAATAAATTTTTACAGTCAATTCTTCTTTTTTCAAGGAAGCTTTAACAGCTGTAATCAAGTCCTTAAATGCGTCAGGATTATCATCTTTGCTGAAAATTTGATTTTCTGTCAATCCTCCCAAATATTTTGTTACCTCTTCATCAAAAAGATATTCCGACTCTTCTCTTCTGTCTGATGCCATATCATCATATAGCTTTGTAAACATGGCTTTGTGAGACAATTCCTGGTCTGCCGCACTCAATAAAAATTTACTGACTTCTCCTGTTGTATTTTTAGCTCCTTTCTGGTAGTAATCCGCTCCTTCCTCTTTCAATAATATTGCGATTTTAAGCATTTCAACACCGCTAAAAGTATTTGGCATTTTATGTATCCTCCTATTGTATACTTTTTATCTATCTTGTAATTATATCATATTATTACATTCATTACCAATAATTATTTGAAATCCACGGACATAAAAAGCTGCCGAACCGATTATAGCTCAACAACTTTATTCATCCTTCAAAAATAATATAATTTAATTTTTTTATTTGACGGCAGGATTCTCCATGATACCTATAAAAAGCGGTATCCCTGTTGTAACATCAACAATTCCGTATACGAATGGTCTGTCGAATGTGAGACGGGGAAACTCCACGGGCATTGAAGTTGCTTCGACTCCGATTGAAGTTACCGCTGCGGCTTCTGTTCCTTTTTCATCAACTCTTATATAGGTTTTATGCTTAATCTCGCCGATAAACAAATCTTTTTCGCCGGACTCATTCATTTTTGAAAAATCAGCACTATACGGCTCAAAGGGTAATTTCATGCCCATATTTGACAATTCATTGATTAAGCTGTCTTCATAGCTGACTTCAAATTTTGGAATAGACAGCTCTATATTTTTCTCTTCCTTATTTTTCATCAGATTTATCAAGTCCAAGACAGTTAAATTGTTGATTATATCCTTGGGAGTTTCGCCTTCCTCAGGCAGCAAGCCTACAAAAGCAAATTGCCCATCAAGATAAGGCAGTATAACTCCTGTTACTCCGTTGAATTCCAAATAATCCATTTTCCCTCTTCTGCTCATAAAATCTGTTTCCACTTTTCCGCTCGGTGCATTAAAGCTTTCCTTACGGGTTTTGTTGGCAGAGAATTCATATTTCCAATCTCCGTTGAAGTAAATAGCATTAATTATATACATTACTAAGTCATCGTTGATTTCCCCAACTATTTTATCAATTTTATCATTTGTCGCTTCCTTTACCCAGCCGTTTATGGTATCAGGTGCGGATTTCTGCATGAAATCAAGACTACGTATGTATGCTGAATAATAATCCGCATTAGTTTGAAGAAAATCCTTGTTTGCCTTAAAGCCTTCTCTGTACCAAATTGAATTTGTTATGGAAAATTTAGCAATTCTGTCTTTAGTTATTGTATTCATCCAATAATTAAGACCTTTATTTAAGTCGTCCAAAGGAACATTTTCGGCACTTAATGCTTTCATCATTTCTGTTTTTGTATCTCCATCTGCTCCATTTGCCGCCATTGCTAAAGCAAAATAAGCAGAAATCGGAGAAATCATTAAATTGCCCTCGTTACTGCTGCTTTCCTTGAACATATTCCAGGTAAAATTCAAAATTGCCTGATTGAATTTTTCATCCATCTGCCGCATTACCCCTATTTCATTATTCGGCTTAATACCTTCCATTAAGTTAACGGAAGAAGAACATCCCGTAAATATCATAGATGCAATAAGTATCAAGCATATAAATAAAGTAATTTTATTTTTCAAAAACAACACCTCCTTTGTTATCTTTAGACGTATTGAAAATTTAAATGTTCCCAGATATTTACCTCTTTTAAAAAAATCTGCCAAGCATATTTGTCAATCCCGGCAGGAAATAAAAAAACTGTACCTGCATAAGTACAGCTTTTTATACAAAACATTAATATTTTTCATTCTATCATCGCAACGGCTCGAATCGGTGCCCCGTCTGAATTTTCAAACTTTAGCGGAAGAGCGCAAAATGTGAATAATTCTTCCCCGATTTCGCCGAGATTTGTCAAATTTTCTATGATGACAATATCTGTTTCAGACAAAAGCTTTCGATGAAGTGATAAATTTTCATCCGAAATAGGGTCTAATCCGATAACGTCCAAGCCTACGCCCTTCTTTCCGCCTTGTATCAAATAATCGGCAACCTCCTCGGTAATGTACGGATAATTCCCGTAATAAGCATCCGTTCCCCAAAGCTTATCCCAGCCTGTATGAAATAATATAAATTCTGCAGCATCAGCTTTTTCTCTTACACCTTCAATATATTCCATTGTAATCCTTTGCCCTTCCTTCAAATCACAGCAGTCAATAACCAAGCCCTGTCCCACAAACTGCCCTGCCGGCAATGAATCTAATGAAGCTCCGTGTGCAAACAAGTGCTTCGGCGAGTCCATATGAGTTCCTGTATGAGAAAACATGGTCAACAAGGTTTCTTTAAATCCATGCTTCTCATAAGTGTTGGCAATATCCAGTCTGGGACCCTCCGTTCCCGGATAAACCGGCATTTCCCGACAAATTGTATGCGTTAAATCTAATACCTTCATAATAATTTCCCTTTCTGTTTATTATTTATACATGCAGCTTAATTGCACCGCCACTATAAATTCTTTTTTTTCATTATAATTAATATTAGCCATTTCTACAAGAAAATAAAAAAAGCATGCTCCCCATCTAATGGATACATGCTTTTTATCATTTTAATTTATTTTCCGTTTGCTGCGTTTGCGCCTGCAATCCGACCATTTACCATAATATCGGCTATTGCATTCCCTCCCAATCTGTTGCCGGCATGAACACCGCCGGTTACTTCACCTGCCGCATAAAGACCGGTAATTATTGAGCCGTCTTCTGTTAACACATGAGTGTCCGCATCAATCACCAAACCTCCCATAGTATGATGGATTGCAGGAGACCTTGGAGTTGCATAATAGGGAGCAGTATCAACTTTTTGCAGGAATGATGCCTTGCCGAATTCGGGGTCTGTTCCTGAATCGACATATGAATTATATTTTTCCATTTCTTCCGCTAAAGTTGCCGGATCCACGTTTATTAACTTTGCAAGCTCTTCAAGAGTATCCGCTTTGTATGCTCTGCCGTTTTCAACCTCTACTTCCGGATCTGTAAGCCACTTTGCTTCTTCGGCAATGTCCGCATCCGCTATCATGTAGAATGTACCGTCAGTCTGCTCAAAGGCTGCCTTTGATAAAGCATCACGCTCAGCACCTTCATCCACAAATCTTCTTCCTTCTTTGTTTACGAAGATATAACTGGATGCATATCTTGGGATTAAACCTGTAAATAAATCCCCTGTCTTAGTGTCCGATACAGGCATCATCTGTACAAAGCCCATGCCCGTAAGGTCTGCACCTGCAGCAACAGCCATTATTATGCCGTCTCCCGTAGAACCGGAAGCATTTGTTGTCTTAGAATTATCCGGAATATTGTCCCAATAATTATTATATTCCTG
>DCDU01000050.1:0-5385 GCA_002316585.1 Firmicutes bacterium UBA1047
CTCTCAGGTGCACCATTTTTATAAGATTAAGAAAACGAATTCTCAATATAGGCAAACGAATTCAGATAGTTTTATTAGTATTAACTAATTTAATTATAAAATTATTAGGAGGATAAAATGAAAAAATTATTATCTCTATTATTAGTATTGGTGATGATATTAACTGCATGCTCGGATGGAGAAACACAAGCACCGCAAACACCTGAGACACCTGAAACACCAGGGTCTGCTGAGGAACAGCCTGAGGGAACAGATGGCGGAAAGTATGCTGAGGAGCAAGTGTACAAATATACTTATGCCGAAGAAATAACAACACTTAACTATTTAATTAATACAACTTGGGTTGATATGAGTGTTGCGGCAAATCTTATAGATGCTCTTGCTCAATATGATAAGTATGGAATACTTCAGCCTGCTTTAGCTGAATCATGGAAAGTGTCGGAAGACGGTCTTGAATGGACTTTCAACTTGAGAAAGGGAGTTATGTGGGTTGATTATGAAGGAAATGAAATAGCAGAAACTACTGCGCATGATTTTGTTTCATCTGCAAAGTATATATTGACAAAAGCAAATGAATCTGAATCTGCTAATTTAGTTTATTCAGTTATAAAAAATGCCGAAGAATATTTCAATGAAGAAATAACTGATTTCAGCCAAGTCGGAGTTAGAGCTGAAGATGATTATACATTAGTATATACACTTAAAAAACCGGTTCCTTATTTTGAATCAATGCTCACATATGTAAGCTTTTTCCCTGTTTACGGACCATTTTTGGAAGAAATGGGAGACCAATTCGGAACAGCTAATTCAACCTTATTGTACAATGGAGCATATCTGCTGACAGAATTTGAACCTCAAATGCAGAGGTTACTTACAAAAAATGAGGCATATTGGGATAAGGATAATATATTTGTAAAAGAGCTTAACTACAAGTACAATAAAGAAGCCAGCGCTTTAGGAGGAGAGCTGTTTAAAAGAGGAGAGGTTTCTCATGCTATTATTCCTCCTGCAAATTTAGATGAATGGATGACTAATCCGGAACTCAAGGATAAAGTATCTCCTGACAGATTAGGGACTTACACATTTTTCTATGCATTTAATTTTAAACCTAATTTTGATGCTGAATACGAGCCCGACAATTGGAAAATTGCAGTAAATAATTCTAATTTCCGTAAGTCTATTATGTCTTCGTTCAACAGGGTTGCTTCCATGGCTACGGAAGATCCTTATAATCCTGAATTTAGAATAATTAACACTATTACACCTCCAAATTTTGCATCTCAGGATGGATTGGACTTTACAGATACGGGAAATTTAGCTAAATTAAACGATGTAAATTTCTTTAATGAAGATGAAGCTAAAGCTTATAAAGAAAAAGCAGTTGAAGAGTTAACTGCAGCAGGGGCTACATTCCCTGTAAAGATTCTAATGCCTTATAATACAAATAGTTCTTATTGGGCAAATGAAGCACAGGTAGTTAAACAGCAATTAGAAACATTGCTGGGTACTGATTATATTCAGATAACACTGCTTCCGCATGCTCCCACAGGATTCCTTGACGGAACAAGAAGAGCCGGAAATTATTCACTTATGAAGGTTAACTGGGGTCCTGACTATGCGGATCCACAGACATATACTGACCCATTCGAGCGAGATGGTAATTACAATTTCCCCGAATATACAACAGATGTAAATGCAGATGGAAAAAATTTGTATGATGTATACGAAGCAATGATTAATGAAGCAAAAGCGGAAGTTATAGATTTATCCAAAAGATATCAACTTTTTGCTGATGCAGAGGCAATGTTAATTGACAATGCTTTTGTAGTCCCATACAATGTCAGCGGCGGAGATGGATATGTAGCATCTATGGTACTTCCCTTTGAAAGACCTTATGCACCATTTGGAATAGCAACAATGACATGGAAGGGAGCTAAAATTCTTGCTGATCCAATTAGTATGGAAGAATTTGAAGCAGCTCAGGAAGAATGGCAAGCAGAGCGTAATGAAGCTTTAAAGGAAGCATCTAATTAGTTCTTATTTAAGGGCTCTTGCAGCCCTTATTTGTTTTAACGGGAAATACAACCTGAATCAAAAAAGAAAGTGAGACATTATTATGAAGTATTACGCAATAAGGCTTCTGAGATCATTCTTAACTCTTATTATTGTTGTGACAATAGTATTTTTATTAATGCGTTTGATGCCTATTGAGGGATATTTTACAAACTATGATAAGCTGGATGAAGTTCAGATAGAAGCCAAGTTGGAAAATTTAGGACTTTTAAATCCGTGGTATATACAATTAAAAGACTTTTATGGGAGTTTGATGAAGAGGGACCTTGGACAATCAATTACTTATAGACCTAAGGTTGATATAACAAAAATCTTAGGAGATAAGTTAATAACATCATTGCGCTTTGGGTTGGTATCTTTAACAATATCATTGGTAATGGGGCTTAGCCTCGGAATTTTAATGGCTAGATATAAAGGCAAGTTTTGGGATAAGTTTGGAACATGTTATATTGTCGGTGCCAATGCTATTCCTGCTGTCATATTCTATTTGCTGATACAGGTGTATTTAACAGATTTATTTAAATTACCGCTATTATATGATAGAACTGATGCTAAAAGCTGGATACTGCCGATTTTATGTCTGTCATTAGTAAATATAGCATATTATGCTATGTGGATTAGACGCTACATGGTTGACGAATTAAACAAGGACTATGTCAGGCTGGCAAAAGCAAAAGGGTTAAAAAACAAGGATATAATGCTAAAACATGTTATGAGAAATGCTTTTGTTCCAATGGCGCAGTACTTGCCTGCATCCATACTTTATACAGTATCCGGTTCTATTTATGTCGAATCCTTATTCTCAATACCCGGAACAGGGGGACTTTTAGTTACGGCAATTCAAAGACAGGACAACACATTGGTTCAAGCCTTGGTATTGTTATATTCATCCATAGGAATTGTAGGATTAATGTTAGGAGATATTTTAATGGCAGCATTTGACCCGAGAATCAGATTATCACATGAAGGAGGATCCAGGTAATGACTAGTAAAAAAATTATTAGCAAAATGTCCGACAACATTGATCCATCCCTATTTGAATTTGCCGATTGTGATGAATCGAAAAGTGAGTTGATTGGATATTCAAATTATTCATTTTGGAGATCAACAATTCAAGTATTTATAAAAAATAAAGCAGCAGTAGCCCTTTTAATTTTAATAGCATGTGTAGTTTTATTTACTTTAATTCAACCCTATTTACCTAATCAAAAGAGTCCTACACAAATATATATAAACCCCGAAACAAATATGCAATATAGAAATGTTCAGCCTAATGAGGAATTTTGGTTCGGCTCTAATTCAATAGGGCAAGATTTGTGGGCGCGTATTTGGAGCGGAACTAGGACTTCGCTTTTAATAGGCGTTGCAGTAGGGCTGTTTGAAGCTGTAGTTGGCATAACTGTAGGTGCTCTTTGGGGTTATGTAAGAAAGCTTGATGCGATTATTACAGAAATATATAATGTATGGGATAATATACCGTCAACGGTTGTACTCATTATTTTAACATATATTATGAAACCAAGTATTCCTACAATTATTTTCGCAATGTGTATGACCGGATGGCTTCAGATGGCTAGGTTTGTGCGTAATTTGATTATAATAATAAGGGACAGGGAGTATAATTTAGCATCCAGATGTCTTGGTACACCTACTAGCAGAATTATAACTAAAAATTTACTTCCCTATTTGGTATCGGTAATTATGCTCAGAATGGCACTGGCAATACCATTAGCTATAGGAAGTGAAGTTTTCCTATCATATATCGGTATGGGACTGCCTGTTGATATACCGTCACTTGGAAACTTAATAAATGAAGGAAGGGCATTGATGATGGATCCTAACCAAAGATACCAATTATTTTTCCCTGCCGCAGTAATATCTGTTGTTACTATATCCTTCTATGTAATCGGCAATGTTTTCGCTGATTCTGCTGATCCAAGAAATCACGTATAGGAGGTTACCATGATAAACAATGAAATAGTACTATCAGTTGAAGATTTAGTTATAAAGTTTAATTTAAGAGGACAGGAGCTAACGGCAATCAGGGGTGCATCCTTAACGCTGTACAAGGGTGAAAGCTTGGCTATAGTCGGTGAATCAGGCTCCGGAAAATCAGTTTTTACAAAATCCTTTATGGGATTGTTGGATGCTAACGGAAGGATTGACAGCGGGTCAATAATATATAAGGGTAATGACTTAGCAAAATATAAAACAGAAGATGAATGGATAAAAATAAGAGGAAAAGAAATAGCAATGGTTTTCCAAGACCCAATGACTTCTTTAAATCCTCTCAAAACAGTAGGGAAACAGGTTCAAGAGTCAATAGAGCTTCACCAAAATTTAAAAGGCGAAGAAGCTAAAAAGTTGGCTGTGGAAATACTAAACGATGTTGGTATTTCAGACCCGGACAGGAGATATAATCAATATCCTCATGAATTTTCAGGCGGTATGAGACAAAGAGTAGTTATAGCAATAGCCGTGGCATGCAATCCTAATATTTTAATATGCGATGAACCTACAACCGCATTGGATGTTACCATTCAGGCGCAGATTCTTCAATTGCTGAAGAATTTACAAAGAAAATATCAATTAACAATTATTTATATAACACACGACTTAGGTGTTGTCGCAAATGTTGCCGATAGAATAGCGGTTATGTATGCAGGCGATATAATTGAATTAGGATTGTCCGAAGAAGTTTTTTTCGACCCCAAGCACCCTTATACCTGGGCATTGCTGTCATCATTGCCGCAGCTTGGCATTAAAGGCGAAGCATTGTATTCGATAAAGGGTACTCCTCCAAACTTATTTAAAGAAATAAAAGGAGATGCATTTGCACCTCGTAATCCTCATGCATTGAAAATAGACTTTGAAGAAAGACCTCCATACTTTGAGGTAAGCCCTACTCATAAAGTAAGAACTTGGCTGTTGGACCCAAGAGCACCCAAAGTTGAACCGCCTCTTTTAGTTCAAAAAATGAGGGAAATGGAAGTAAAGAGGGGTGATGGCATTGAATAAGGAAATACTTTTAGAGGTTAAGAATTTAAGAGTTGAGTTTGGCAAGAGCAATAAAAAGTTCAGGGCTGTAAATGATGTCAGCTTTGATATCTATAAGGGCGAAACCTTCGGACTTGTTGGCGAGTCCGGCTCGGGAAAAACAACGATAGGAAGAGCTATCATAAGAATTAATCCTGCTGCTTCCGGTGAAATAATTTACAAGGGTCAAAGGATAAGCGGAAAAATAGACAAAGTATTAGATACGGAGCTTACAAGAAAAATACAAATGATATTTCAGGACCCTATGGCATCCTT
>DCDU01000050.1:5510-6927 GCA_002316585.1 Firmicutes bacterium UBA1047
TTAAATGAAAGAGCCAAGGTTGATTATATTGTTTCGGAAGGTCTTTATAACCTGAAGAATTACGGTTCTGAGGAAGAGAGAACTAAGAAGGTAGAACAGGCACTGCTAGATGTTGGTTTATTACCTGAATTTGCAAGCAGATTTCCTCATGAATTTTCCGGCGGGCAGAGGCAGCGTATAGGTATTGCAAGAGTATTGGTAATGGAACCGGAATTAATAATAGCCGATGAGCCTATATCTGCTTTAGACGTATCAATACGTGCTCAGGTTATTAATTTATTGGCAGAATTACAAAAACAAAAGGATTTAACATATTTGTTCATAGCCCATGATTTGTCCGTGGTTAGATTTATTTCGGACAGAATTGCGGTTATTTATAAGGGAAAAATAGTTGAACTGGCTGAAACGGAAAAATTGTTCGCACACCCGCTTCATCCATATACAAGGTCTCTTTTGTCAGCTATACCCACACCTAATCCAAGGGTTGAAAAAAGCAAGGTTATTGAAATTTATCAACCTGATAAGGAACATTTTGATTATGCTTCAAATCCGCCCGAATGGGTTGAGATTGAGCCGGGACATTTTATTTTGGCAAATGACAGGGAAATTGAAAACTACAAGAAAAAATTTCAATCATAAAGAGCTTCTTAGATATTTTAGGGACAGATTTCGATTCCGGGTTCGATTCCGGAGACGGACCTTTGAGTTCCATTCTTAGGATATGACAAGGCACATTGGGTATTCCGAAGGTGCCTTTTTTGATTGCCATATAAATATAAAATGAAATTTCAAGGTCCGTCCCCACTGTTCCGCCCACTGTTCCTGTCCCCTTATTATATTTAAAAATATATTGACAATGGGTGTACCATGCTATATAATACAGTTACTGTCCTAAGTGTATTAATACACTTGATATGAATACTTAGAAACTTCAGGAGTAATATATGAAGGAGATAAAAATTGTTTTAACACAAACAAATACGGTTATATCCAAAACATTAAAGGCATTTTCCAAGAAACCGTACAATCATATTTCAATATCCTTTGAAGATGATTGTTCAACAATGTTCAGTTTTGGAAGAAAAATTACATGGTTTCCTTTAATCGGAGGATTTATAAGAGAGGATATAAACAGCGGTGTGTTTAAAATGCATCCCGAAACTAAATGCAAAATATATAAATTTGAGGTTACGGATGAAGACTATGATCTTATTACCATAAGGCTTAATGATTTTCTGTCTAAACCGGAAAAATACAGGTATAGTTTTTTAAATGTTTTTTTAATTCGTTTTAACATACCCTATCAAAGGGAGTATCATTATGTTTGTTCCAGTTTTGTAACCTATTTGTTAAGGGGGATAATACCGCTTCAAAAGGAAATATCTCTTGTAATCCCTGATGATTACAACAGCTTAAA
>DCDU01000044.1:0-991 GCA_002316585.1 Firmicutes bacterium UBA1047
AAAATATTAGCGTTTTTGGTACACTTTATATTGACATTCACAATAATGCCCTGACTGTCCAAATAATTCTAATGCACCTGGAACAAATGCTGGATTTTCTTCAAAAAATTTTTGAAATATCTGTTCATCATCACTGTTATTATCTAATATTTTTTTATATTCTTTTAATGATACTCTCTCATATTCTTCCCAATTAATCTCTTTTGGGGCATCTTTAATTATTTCATAGTTCTTTTTAAACATACATTTCTCCTAATAATCTAAGCCTAGATAAATAATAAAAAATCTTGCGGAACTTATCACTACAGATTCATTCTTTTGAATTTCCACTATGCGTGAACCTAACTGCAAACTTGTCACAGCCCTCAATTATTTCATTATCTTTATAATCAAAAACAATTGCAGTACTGAACTTGGCTCTTGTCACGGCAACATAAAATTTTGCTCTACTTTGATCTTTCATTTTTTTAGAATGATCTTTCATCCAATCAATCATTGGCTTCGTTGGATAAATCAATACCCTTTCAAAAGTTTGCCCTTTAGACTCTCCAAAATTCATGGCAGGATAACTTATATTTACTGGAATTGAAATATTATCTCTTAACTGCATCGGCTTATATCTTCCAAAGTATCCATTAATATCACATGGCTTTATTAAGAATACTCCATCATGTTCGCTCATTATTTTTTGCTTTGATTTGCATGCTTCGTATTCAGGATAGATTTTATTTGCAAATGCACAAATTTTCTCGTTGTTTCTATAAGAGTATTGTAAAGTAGATCTATCAATTTCACATCGTGTTTTACATTTTTCTTGAATATATTTATCTATTGCACCGTTAATATATGCTTTGTTCTTTTGTTCATCGTGTGTATGATAGGTAACTTGACGAGGGTCTCCAACCATCAATAAATTATTAGTACTTTCCATTAAGCACCTTATTATATCCAAATCATATCCAGCCATATCTTGAATTTCATCAATAAAAAT
>DCDU01000044.1:1159-3348 GCA_002316585.1 Firmicutes bacterium UBA1047
TGAATTTCATCAATAAAAATGTACTGATAAATTTTACTAATTCTCTTAATTACATCGCCTTTTGTCTTTTCGTTACAACGAAAAGCAAATTTCGATAACTTGTCTGTGTATAGTCTATATTGCGAATCAAAAAAATGTCTATCAATATTATATTCAGGAAAACAAATTGGTTTACCTTTAAGATAATATTTTACTGCAGATTTTGAATTAACAAGTAAAATTCCATTTATTTTACGTTCTGTCATTACCCCTTGATAGGGTTTTATACCATGCTGCAATAGGAAAGCAAACCATGTTTGTATTGTAATATTTGCTGGAATCGCACCATTGACTTCAATGAATTTCTTTGCGATTTCTTTTCCATTAGCTTCCGTGAACGTGGTAATTAGCACTTTATCTTGCTTTACTTTAAGTGCGCACTTCACAATATATGTTGTTTTGCCCGCACCTGCTGCAGCAATAATAAGTTTGTTATTCATAATCTTTAATTGCATCCATAATGTAATCAGGATAATTAATTTTATCTGAACTCATAAATATTTTTAAAGCAGATTCTGTTTTCTCGTGTTTCATATGTTTTAGCAAATCATCCACTTCCGTATATGAAGTTCCTAATACCTGATTAATCGACTCAGGACTGTTAGCCTTTAGTAATTTAGGCTCAAGCGTATTATAGTTATATGCTTGTTTTCCAATTACAAGGTTTCCTATATCAACAACAGGATCTACGCATATTTTGACATAAGGCTTCTTATTTTCCCCGATATAATTTGCATACTTACGATTAATTGCATCAATGTCACCATCGTTATCTGTGACAACTGTAACGGGTTTACAAAGTAAATCAGCTATCTCTAAAAATCTCAAAAACGACGTACCTACAGAAATAACATCTATCTCGTCTTGAATTGGAAGTTTGCCATCGTGTAAATCCATATATGCCCTTTGAATGATAAGTTCATCTGAATCGCCTTCAACTAAAATTGCTCTTCGACATAAAATTAGGCGAAGCGTGTCATATCCGGCAATCTTTTTAAAGAACTCGTTTGACCTTAAATTTGAAAACCGAATCGCCTTTTGTTGATTTAATAAAATTATATTATCCAATCCAAGTTTATTGGCGACATAACTATTATGGGTAGATACAATGATTTGTTTTTCCTTATATTTAGCTTCAATTGCTGATATTAACTGATTCAATTTTGTATGTGAAAGATGGCTTTCTGGTTCTTCCAGCAAAATAATATTAGCTTCTTGTGCTTTCTTATGTGACAAAGCTAATTCCGTCTTGACGATACATTGTTCGCCTTTGCCAATATTATTAAATGGTATATAATCTAGCTGGGTTATCAGGCTACTTTCCCAAGCATTTTTGGTTCCAAGCTCAACACTTAATTCGATTTTCTTTCTTGTAATTGATGGTTGACTATTAATTTTTTTATTAATCTCTGATATCGAATTATCTTTCATGAAATTTTCCTTCATTTTTCGATGAGCTTGAGCAACATGAGTAATATCTTCGGGATCCAATAAATCCTTTACGATTCTAGAAATATAAACATCCGAACCATTATGGAATCTGCTACTTGTCGAATCAATCATGGCACATTTTAAGGGAATCCCTTTGCTGCTTATTGCTTGTCGTGCAAATGACTCCCAAACTATATCATAATATTCAATCGGCAAACTTAGCATATCATGGGTAGTAATTAAGGATTCGTATTCATCATTATATTTTTCATTGTATTCAATTTTGAAAACTAATCCCTCGGCTTTTGTTCTCTCGGTATTCCCATTGCCTTCAAACAAAGGACAAAAACCTTCAGAAAAGTACAGCTCAATGATAATACTCGGTGGAAATACTTTTTCCCCTTTACTTATTGAATTAATATAATCCAATACAATTTGATTATTAAACATATACTGAGATAATTCTGTTTTAACATTTCTTCCATTATATAAACCCGTAAGGGCGAGATTTATTGCTTCCAGAATTGTCGATTTCCCAGATTCATTATTGCCAACAAGGATATTAATACCTTCATTAAATTCCAAAATAAATTCACCATAAAAGCACTTAAAATTGTATATTCGCATTTTTCTTATAGTCATAAGATAAATATCTCCTTGTCGGTAATAAAATTCTCAACACTATATGAGATTTCCATTATAGACATTTGCTGCATTTA
>DCDU01000044.1:3528-6197 GCA_002316585.1 Firmicutes bacterium UBA1047
CATATTCCCATCTTAAAAAGCGATGCCTAAATTTTATTGAATTGAGCTGTGCAAGTTTATGAATAAATCCCTCCCCAAAATGTTTATGGGAATAATTAGTTATGATAAAATGAAGTCGAATTGAGTAAAGAGGCATAGGCATCTTAACAGCAAAGTAAACAGAGCCCGAAAACAGGATATTTATACGTTCAACTCTGTTTCGGACATCAGAAGGAGTCGGCTTTTTAACATTTCCAATTCATTTGCAGGCAGATATATTTCAATGCTGCCGACAAACGGGTGCTGGTCGTCAAAGAACGATAATGCCGGCAAATGTACGTGAATATTGGGAATATCCCAAAAACCAGTATCAAGCCCTAAATTCAGCTCTCTTGACCAGCCAGGTTCAAAAAATTCTATGCCCAGAGCGGATAATAATATCAACAGTTCATTTTTTATAAGGCTTTCTCCATGGTCGCCAGTCCAATATCTATGTACAGGTATTAATAATTGATGAGATGATTCAATTGCATGATAAACGGCGCCTTCACGTGTGCTGCTGTAAATCGGAGAAGGATCTTCGCAGTTTATTAAATGCTTGATGATCTCCAAAGAATCTTTATACCATCGTCTTTTATTTAATTCGTGTTCATGCTGGTACACCCAAACCCTGCGAGTATTGCTGTTTTCTATGTAGTTTTGCTTTGCTCCTAATATTGAATGGCGGAATTCGGGTTCAGTTAAAAACGAGTAAACATCCTGATGAGTATATTCGGGAATGACGGCGGCAATAAGCTCGGCCGCACGTCCGAGCCGAAGAGAAGCATCGTAGCCGCCGACATAGATTTTCCCGTAAAGTTCCGGGTATTTATAAAATATTGGGTTAACCTTCATTGTTATTTCCCCTTTCAAGCGAGGTGAATCATATGCAAAACGCAAAATTACCGGATGGAACAATAATAAACGCGAAGGAGTATATTGAAAGCGTTCATAAAGGCAAAATATACTGTGTTTACTGCGGCGTTACAGTCATTCATGTAAATCCCGAAGATCGCGACCCGTTCTTCAAGACAACAGGCCAGACAGATAAATCACGGCATCTGGACAATTGCGTACAAAAACGTAATTTGCAGGTTTTTGATTCATTAAAAATGATAAATAAATATACAACAAAACTAGCCGATACACACAGCAATGGTGAATACATCATTAAAATTAACTTCGACAGCTTCGATATCAGAAAACAACCCAAAGGCCAAACGCCAGAAATAGGCTTTGACCATCATAAAAAGAAATTACCATACGCTAACGGTTACACAAATTATAAAGACAGTCCGATAAAGTCTATTACCTCACTGAAAACCATAGCAAGGCTGCTTAAAAATAAACCTGAAGAACTGGCTAAGATTGTTTTAGTGGTAAACGGCCAACGCTACAGGTTGAACGAGCTCGTCTTAAACCAGAACCAAGCTAATGAATTAGCTCGCAGCAATATTGGAAACCTTGATTATATAGTCTACGGTCAAGTCATGTCTGTAAAACGAAGAGAAAAAGTCATATACATAAACATGTCCGTGCAAGATGGAATGGAACCTTTTACAGCAATGGTTTTCAAAAAATATTTTGTTCATTTCAAATACAAAGACGAAAAACTTATAGGAAACCCTGTATTGATAGCTGGCAGACTTAAACTTAACGACAGAAATAATAAAGCTGAAATGGTCATTTATTCGAGTAAACAGCTTGAAGTGCTATAATAATTCTAAGTTTACCCCCTCCATCAGCAGCTGCCGGCTGGGATGTTAAAGAGTTCGAGCTTAAAGCTATGGCAATTGGGATTTTCGTCTACCGTCTTTTATCAGGCTATATGCTTATACACTTTTGAAGATAGGTAATTTCCGCATCTCCTTAATAATTTTCTCTCCGTCCCGCATCAGTTTTATTTCTACAAATACATATTCGCATAGTATAGGGTTTTTCTGTTTCAATTGCGCAAGTCCTACAGCAAAGATTAGTGCCTTTTCAGAAGCCTTGGCCCGTTTAGTTATTACTCCTTCCAGCACTAGCTGGATTCCTTTAGGAGTCATTTTGGCGAACATGTCACGCATCTGGTCTAATTTGTCATTCATCTATCGTCTAGCCTCCCTTTTATTTTTAAACCCTTATAAAACAAAAAGCGCGATCCAAAACTTAGTCCTCAAATTCGAAAACGATCTTCATGTCCTGGTTCAGCGCCAGGAAAGCTTCAAAATTACCGCCGCGCTTTGCTTTGAAGCCCTTTATTTTATCGCTTCTGCCTTTAGCCAGAATCTTTTTAGCCTGGGTCTCCGATATACTTTTACCCGCTATTTCTTTCCAAATAGCGAATTTGCAGCCTTCCTTCCAAGCCGAACAGGAGTATGCTTTTTTGGTCTCTGTCACAGAGGCGCCGCATAAAGGGCACTTTCCTAATTCCTTTTTCTCTTCCTGAATGTTGTCTATAATTACACTTCCCGCATCTGCTACAATAGCGGTTACATAGTCTTTGATCTCTTCAATAAATTGGTTAAAGCCTACTTCTCCCTTTTCCACGCCTATCAACTTATCTTCCCACGCCGCGGTCAGATCGGCAGATTTCAGCCCTTCTGTTTTCAGGATATCAATTATGCGTTTGCCTTTGGCTGTCGGCATCAGGGCTTTACCTTTTGCAG
>DCDU01000100.1:0-3010 GCA_002316585.1 Firmicutes bacterium UBA1047
ACAGGACCGTGAAGCGGACATATATATTTAATCTGATCTAAAATCCCTCCCGCCTTCTTAAGCAGCAATTGAATATGAGGACCATACTTTCCGACTATATTCGTCAGATACCGTCTGGCATCGTCCAGCCAGTACCTGTCAAAGTCCACCTCATCAGCAAACAGCTTTCCGTCAAGAGTTCCGAATGTACCGAAAGCATCGGCGGAAAACAGCACTCCGCTAATTGTATCAAATGTAACCATAGCCTCCGGCCAGTGAACCATAGGCGCAAAGACAAAAGTAACCGTATGCTTTCCAAAGCTGAAGGTATCTCCTTCCTTTACCTCAATTATTTCGTGGGAATCCACATGAAACCCGAATTGCCTCATCAGCATAAATGCCTTTTCATTGCTGATAAGCTTAACCTCAGGCCATCTAAGCAAAATTTCCTCAATACATGCAGCGTGATCCGGTTCCACATGGTTTATAATCAGGTAATCTAAATTTCCGCCCGAAAGCACATAATCTATATTTTCAAGCAGCTGTCTGCATGCTGACCAGTCTACCGTATCAAACAATACATTTTTTTCGTCCTTCAAAAGATACGAGTTATAGCTAACTCCTCTGGGAATAGGATACACATTTTCAAAAAGGGCAAGCCTGTGGTCATTGGCACCAACCCAGTATAAATTCTCCGTAACATTTCTTACACAATACATAATCAATCCCTCCTTAAACTTTATGCCTCAATAAATTGATCCTTCGGCTCGGCGCACTCAGGGCATACCCAGTCCTCCGGCAAATCCTTAAAAAGAGTACCGGCAGCAATTTCACCGTCTTCATCCCCCAACTCCGGAATATATTCATATCCGCATCCATTGCACACATATCTCGGACCTATAGGCTCAGGTTTAGGCATGACAGGTCTTTTTATTTTTACCATTGGAGGAGCAGGATGCTTTTCTCCTGTATCTAAGACATCTGTCAGCAATGGCAGAATTTCGTTTAAGTCTCCGACTATTCCGTAATCACAATTTTTAAATATGGGAGCATTTGGATTTTTATTGATTGCCACTATTGTTGAAGCATCCCGAATCCCTTTAAGATGCTGGCTTGCCCCGGAAATACCACAGGCAATATATAAATTACCCGTAAATTTCTGACCCGACATACCTACATAGCGGTTCAGAGGCAGATATTGAAGAGTTTCCGCAACCGGACGCGAAGAGCCCACTGCCGCACCGGCAGCCTTTGCCAGATCCTGTATCAGCTTCATATTCTTCTTATCTCCGATACCCTTGCCTGCGGAAACCACACGCTCTGCAACAGCAATGGGAGTATCGGCAGGGATACCTACGGTAAAATCATACCCGTCCTTTTTAAGAGCTTCCGCTAAAGCCTGAACACGTTCCTTAGAATTTCCTTCACGAAAAATTATTCTTTTTCGTATTCCCGTAATCGGTGCAGTCCTATGTGTCCTTCCCAAAGACTCTCCTGCTTCCTTCGGCATCTTTCCTAAAATTCCGGAGGCTATAACCATGCGCTGAATCTCATTAGTTCCCTCGTATATAGTAGTAATTTTGGCATCCCGGTACATACGCTCAACCTCCATGCCTCTAAGATATCCCGTCCCCCCGAATATTTGGAGAGCATCATTCGTGACCTCTAACGCTATTTCAGAAGCATACAGCTTTGCCATGGCTGCTTCCGCAGAATAAGGCTCGTGAGACTGCTTAAGCTCCCCGGCTGAATAAATTAACAGCCTTGCGGCACGAAGCTTTGTTGCCATATCGGCTATCTTAAAGGAAACGGCTTGCTGAAAACCGATGGGCTTTCCAAACTGAACTCTTTCCTTAGCATAAGACACAGCCTGTTCATATGCACCCTGTGCTATACCAAGAGCCTGTGAAGCTACGCCTATACGACCTCCATCAAGAGTCTGCATAGCTATCTTAAATCCCTGGCCTTCCTTCCCAAGAAGATTTTCCTTCGGAACTCTGACATCGTTAAATATAAGCTCGGCAGTAGAAGAAGAGCGAATTCCCATCTTGTCATAATGGTCTCCGAATTCAAATCCCTTCCATCCTTTTTCAACAATAAACGCCGAAATGCCCTTAACTCCTATGTCTGGGGTTGTAACTGCAAATACAACATAAATATCTGCCTTTGGGGCATTAGTAATAAAAATTTTACCGCCGTTGAGCAAATAGTAGCTACCCTTATCAACAGCCGTTGTTTCCGTACCTCCTGCGTCAGAGCCCGCATTTTGCTCCGTAAGTCCGAAGGCACCTAACTTTTCCCCCTTACATAAAGGAACAAGATACTTTTCCTTTTGCATCTGAGTTCCAAATGCAAAAATAGGCCATTCTGCCAAAGAAGTATGAGCCGAAAGAATAATCCCGATTCCCCCGTCAACTCTGGCAAGCTCCTCTACAGCTATAGCATAGCTAACCATATCCATATCAGCGCCGCCGTATTCCTTTGGATAAGGAATTCCCATCAAATCCATTTTCCCTAACTGCGCAACCGCATCATCAGGGAACATGTTTTCCTTATCCATGAGAAACGTCAGCGGCTCCACACTTTCCTCCGCAAATTTACGGACCCTTTCCCTTAGCTCATCCTGTTGCTTTGTTAATTTGAATAACATACTGACCTCCTGCTATTAAGTTATTATTCTGGACTAATTTTATCCACTTTACGGCTAAAAAAATTATTTGCCAAACAAAATCTCCTGAAGATTATGTGACTTCAACTCTTCATCCAATCTTCCCTGAAGAAAACTGAGATACACATTTGCGCGGCACGGAATGCCTTCATGAGCTTTGCACCAGCTGCATACATAATCGGGATTCATACAGGAATTTACCGTAAGTTCTCCCTCCATAGCATTCATCAGCCTGTAAAGAGAAATCTGTTTAAGCTCAGTATTCAAAACGCACCCGCCGCCTGTTCCTCGCAAAATTTTTATAATTCCGTTTTTTTGGAGCTTCTTAAGAATTTTGTAAGCAAATTGTTGGGGAATTTGCTC
>DCDU01000100.1:3186-6268 GCA_002316585.1 Firmicutes bacterium UBA1047
AGCGCATAATCTGTTTCTCTTGTGATTAGCAATAGATATTCCTCCTTATGTTCTTTATCAATTATACTAAATTGGAGTTTTTTTGTCAAGTATTGACTTTCAATTTACCCAAATAAATATAAGAGTCCTCTTAAAGGGCTCTTATGCGTTATAATTTACACTAACTTTCTCGGGAAGTTTAACAGTCTTTGAAACAGGCTTCCATATTGCCTGCGCCAAGTAAAAGTCTATCATACTATGCACTACCGTTCCAACGCCTACCAACAATATAACTGATACCATAAATCCTTTTGCATAATAAGCCGAACCCATGTTATTGCCAAAATAAAATGGAATTACAGATATAACCTCGCTTATTCCGTGAAGCAAACCAATTGCCAAAGAAAAAACTTGAGATGTTTTAAATGATTTCAACACTCCGGGATGCTTTTTAAGATACAAAGCTCCCGCTGCGGCAAACACTACATGGGATGCCGCACGAACAACAACTACTATTGGGAATCCCGCCAATAAAAAACCTGCTGCCGTACCTGCCGCAACGAATACTGCGGTTGCAGGAGAAATAAACATAGCAATGAAAATTGCAACATGACTGGCAAGTGTAAACGATGCCGGCTCCAAAGTTATTTTAAGCGGTGATATTATAGGTATTACTATTCCGATTGCACAAAGAAGTGCTGATATTACCATAGAATTAAGATTACTGTTTCTGTTCATTTTTATCCTTCCTAAACTTTTATTATATCAAGTCATATGTCTTGACACCTATCAATATGATTATAAAGTATGATTTTATTTTTGTCAAGTAATTTTATTTCATTGAAAATAGTTAAATTTTACGCCTTTATGCTAACTATGAGCATGCTGCGCTCCTATTCTATTGTTTTTTATATAAAAAAAAGTACTTGACCTGTCGTAGTAAATACATTATAATTACTACGACAGATGCAATAAAATTATAGGAAGAGGGATGAATATGATTAGCAGTGATGTAATTCGTGGCTATAATGATACAATGATACTGTACCTCCTGCTTAGCGAACCATCTTATGGCTATGAAATTTCCAAGAGAATCAGAGAGCTGACAGATGAAAAATATGTAATAAAGGAAACAACCCTTTACTCCGCATTTAAAAGAATGGAATCAAATGGTTATATAGAAGCATTCTTAGGCAGCGAAACATACGGAAAGCAAAGAACCTATTACAAAATAACAGAAACAGGTAAAAAATACTACAAGGAAAAATGTAAAGAATGGAAAATAACAAAGGAAGTTATTGAAAAATTTATAGTGAAGGAGAATGATCATGAATACAATCAGAAATTATCTTGACAATATGTTTTTAGGAATACCTCAAACAGATGATGTAATCAGAGCAAAAATGGAATTGCTTGCAATGATGGAAGATAAGTACAGTGAGTTGAAAAATGCCGGAAAAACAGAAAATGAAGCAATAGGAATAGTAATATCAGAATTCGGAAACTTGGATGAATTGGCAGATACTTTGGGAATTAAAGAGGTTATAGAAAACAAGACCGACATTTCCATGGTTTCATATGATGAAGCAATGCAATATATAGAAAATTCAAAATCAACAGCTCCGAAAACAGCCTTAGGGGTACTGCTTTGCATATTATCTCCGGTAACTCTGTTGCTCTTATTAGGATTAAGTGAACTGAATTTAATCACAGTTAAAGAAGAATCTTTAATTGCGGTTAGTTTGGCTGTTCTCATATGCTTAGTTGCAGCAGGTGTTTCGCATTTTATAAGGTTTTCAAGCAAGTTGGAAAGATTTGAATATCTTCAAGAGAATGTTTTTGAATTGGATTATAAAACTGAGCAAGCAGTACGAAATATACTAGAACAAGATGAGCAAAGCTACAAATCTGCAGTTAATATTTCAGTAATAGGTTACATTTTATGCGCATTGCCCGTTATTATTATACCTCTTATGTTGGAAATTGAAGGGTTAAGTGTAATATCCATAGCAGTTACCCTGATAATTGTTGCATTTGCAACATATAACTTAATTAATAAAAGCGCTGTCCATGAAGCTTGTAATGTGCTTTTGCAGCAGGGGGATTATTCTATAAAAAGTAAATCAAACAAGATATCCAAAACTATTTCAAAAGTATATTGGCTTGTAATAGTTGCCATTTATTTAGGATACAGCTTCATTACAAATAATTGGACAATGTCCTGGATTATCTGGCCCATAGCCGGTGTGCTATTTGCGGCAATAAAGGCTATTACAGATGGACTGTCATGACAATAATGAACCGGAAACCAATAAAATGGTTTCCGGTTTTCTTGAATTTATTAACTTAGTCTAATGCTATATTCTTCTTTCTCAGCACTTCTATTATTCTCTTTTTAGTATCCTCATCCTTGCATTTGATGGTATGAAGGTGTATGCCTCCTGTCAGTCTCATTAAAGGCTGAACTTTATTTTCTGCAACTTTTTTCATAAATAAATCCACATCATATCTTGATTTAAGGTGCAGCTCCCCGATTATTTCTCCATATATGGGATGCTCCACGGTAACATCGTGCACAGTACCGCCGTTATCAACAACTGCATAAAGCTCTGCTTCCATGTTACTGTCGTCATGGCAGCATGCAACCGTAAAAACACACTGGCTTTCATCTTCTCTGTCTAATATGTACCCTCTCGGTGTTGCATGTATTTTAAGACCACCGGCTCGCATAAGGGCAATATCTCCCACTATGACCTGGCGGCTCACGGAAAACTTTTTGGCAAGCGCGGATGCAGTTATAGGCTCTGTGTTATTATTTAATATTTCTTCAATTTGTAATCTTCTTTCTTCCGAAGTCATATAGTCCTCCTTACTAACCAATTTTTTATTACTTATGATGGCACAAAACGGGGTTAGGTCATACCCAGGGGAATCCACCAATTTATTTGCTCCTTTCGTCGCATAAATTGGGAATTCTGTGCGGTTGACCTACCATCCATTTTTCTGAAAAAAGACTCAGAAAATGGGGTTAGGTCATACAAAATAAGCCGGCAAACAATTTGCCGGCACCTTGATGTATTAATAAGTCGGAGTGAAAGGATTT
>DCDU01000100.1:6476-8394 GCA_002316585.1 Firmicutes bacterium UBA1047
CGACAACATTAATATTATAAGCTCTGTGAAATAATTTGTCAATTCAAATTTTTCATTTTCTCACAATTCCCTCATTTCCGCCATCACAGAAATGCTCCAGACTTCTTTTATAGGTGTAGACCTTCAGGGAAAAAGGAATGTCTATGTTCCGCAGTAGGTTTTATACTTGCATGAGGACGGAGGCGGCAGCTGTGCATATTCAGCCTGCTCCGGAGTGTGTGCAAATGGTTTTGACAAAATATTTAACAACCGTTCCATTACACTGTAATCACCCTTCTCATCCGCTGCGGACAATGCTTCCTCAACTCTGTGATTGCGGGGTATTACGGCAGGATTGGAATTTCGCATTAATTTAATCGATTCTTCCTTTGATTGTTCTTGCCTTAAAAGACGTTCCTGCCATTTTTTATGCCAATCCTTGAATTCAGTGCTGCCATACATGGCTGAATTACCCGTTCTGCTGAATGTAAGATTAATAAATGTATTTGTATAATCCTCACCATTAATATGCATCATGCTAAGTAGCTTATCAACAAGATTTTCATCTTCGGTTTCTTCATTGAATATTCCTAATTTAGAGCGCATGCCGAAAAGCCAATAATTGTCATATAATTCATAAAATTCGGCAACCGCATCTTTTGCAAGTGTAATTGCCTCATCCTTATTTTCATGAATAAGGGGCAAAAGAGTTTCTGCAAATCTTGATAAATTCCATACGGCAATTTCAGGCTGATTTTTATAGGCATATCGCCCATATGTATCTATAGAGCTGAAAACCGTATCCGGATTATATGCATCCATGAAAGCGCAGGGACCATAATCAATTGTTTCACCGCTTATTGCCATATTGTCCGTATTCATAACACCGTGTATAAATCCCACAAGCTGCCATTTTGCAATCAATGCTGCTTGTCTTTTAATTACTTCCCTCAGAAAACTTAAAATTCGATTTTCTTCCTTTGCAATTTCTTTGTAATGCCTGTTAATCGTATAATCAGCTAACTGCCTTACATTTTCAACAGTCCCGAAATTAGAGGCATATGCAAATGTTCCGACACGAATATGGCTGCTTGCCACACGTGTTAAAATCGCTCCTTTTAATATCTCCTCCCTTATTACCGGTTCACCTGTTATTACAACTGCTAAGCTTCTTGTGGTAGGTATATTAAGATTGAACATTGCTTCGCTTATGATATATTCACGCAGCATCGGACCAAGTGCGGCTTTACCATCCCCTCCCCTTGAATATGGAGTTCTTCCCGAGCCCTTTAACTGAATATCGTACCTCTTACCTTCGGAAGAAATTTGCTCTCCCAAAAGCATTGCTCTCCCGTCGCCTAACATTGTAAAATAACCGAATTGATGACCGGCATATGCTTGAGCAATCGGTACGGAACCCTTTGGAACGGAGTTTCCCGAAAGATATGACACTCCCTCGTCACTTTTAAGCTCCTTTGCATCCAAACCTAAACTATCAGCCAGATTATTATTTAAAATTACCAATTTTGGTGAGTACACTTTATTTAAAATTATTTTTGAATAAAAAAATTCCGGTAAATCAGCATAGCTGCTTTCCAAATTCCATCCTTTGTTTGTCATAATGATATCTCCTATAATTTTTTCAAGCCTTCTTATTGTCTGTATCATATCACAGGAATATGCATCAAAGACTAAGAATAGATTCAGACATCCTTTATTTACCTATTCCATTCTCACGGGCATAGTAAAAAAGATATTGCTGTGCAAAGCCCGAAAATTCTCCGAATTTATTTTCTGCAAATTTCCTTATATCTGCATCCTTTGTATCCTTGCTTACATATAATGTCTGCATTACCCTTCTGACCCAAATATCAACCGGAAAAGTATCAAAGTGTCTCATTGAAAATAATAAAATGCAGTTTGCAACCTTGTCCCCAAT
>DCDU01000100.1:8507-8805 GCA_002316585.1 Firmicutes bacterium UBA1047
TTGCAACCTTGTCCCCAATTCCGGCATAAGTCTTAAGATAATTCAAACCTTCATCATAACTGATATTCTTTATATTAAAAATCATATCACTTTCTGTTAAAAATCTTGTTGCAGCTTCTTTAATCCTCGGCGCTCTAAATCCGGCTTTACACTGTAAAATTTCATCTACGGATGCTGCTGATAAGCTTTCCGCTGTCGGAAAACTATAATAGTCTTTCCCTCTGAAATTACCGATATAATCTCCAAAGGAAACACTTAAGTTTTCAATGACCTTCTTAATCATGGGAATTCTGTTGTT
>DCDU01000100.1:8976-9167 GCA_002316585.1 Firmicutes bacterium UBA1047
GAAATCATTGTTTCCCATTCATCTTGGTTTAAAATCCTTATTCCTTCACCGAACTTTATGGCTTCTGCCATAATATCATCCGTATTTACGTTTTTTTTAATTGCTGCGTAATCAGTATCAAAATCAAAATAATTTATTATAATATTTTCAAATTCATCTATATTTATATTGTTAAATTCAACGGTGCTTCC
>DCDU01000100.1:9306-14852 GCA_002316585.1 Firmicutes bacterium UBA1047
TTGTTAAATTCAACGGTGCTTCCTTCCTGAGAAACATTTATAACTTTATTCTTAACAACTCCCGTATAGGAACCGTCCTCTTCCTTATTCCATCTGAAGCATTGTCCGCAGTCAAAAATATGAGTTAAATTAAAATCCTTGGCACCATGAACAGTGATTTTATTATCATCTTTTTTAATATTCATTATTATCCCACCTATAAAAATTCAATAAAGCTTCCGTGACCGTGGGTTTTTGCCTTATTTAGGCACTCCTCGCCCTCTTCTGCCTTTCCTTCAATTTGTAATATTTTACCTGAAAAATAATATCCCATTGCTATTCTGTATTCATTCTTTGTAATTTCAGGCAATAATTTAAAAAACTCTTTGCATTCTGATATTCTGTTGTTGTAATAATCAGAAACAGCATAAATCAATTCAATGGTCACTTTGTTGTAATCCTTTTTATAATATGAGTCAATTGTACTTTTAACTTCTTTTAATATCTCATTGGCTTTTTCCGTATCACCTCTGAAATACAAGCTTAAGAGCATATTATGATAATATACCGCCTGCCAATTGGGAGGGATTTTTTTAACCTTTTCATTTAATATGCTCACAGCTTCGTCAAATCTTCCGGCATACAACAACCCGGTTGTTTTTTGAATATAATTGATATTTCTTTCATTTTCCGTTTGAAATTTTAACAGAAGCTTATCTACCTCAGCAATGTATTTTTGAGGACTTTTTTCAACATATAAAAGCTTGTTAAACAGTTCAACCTGATTTTCTAATTTTTTTCTTCTGCTCATCATATAAATAAAATATCCTGCGAATAAAATTAAAATAGGTAACATTTTTTCTCCTTGGTCAATTATAAATTTTAAAGCTTTAACTTTGCTAAAGCATCTGCCAATGCGGTATTAATATTTTCATCTGATTTTTTATTTTGTTTAGATAAAAATTTGGCTGCTTCCTTTTTAGAAATTGATGTGCTTTCAGATTCTTTTCTTTTGTTAAATGCCGATAGCTTTTCTCTGAAACCGCATTTACATACGAATATTTTGCCCTCACCTTCCCCTTTAAGTTCCAACCTTTTATGACAGTTAGGGCACCTTGCGTTTGTAATCTGCGAAATTCCTTTCCTATATCCGCATTCTCGGTTTTGACAAATCAACATAGTTCCTTTTTTACCGTTAACCTCCAAAAGGTAATTTCCGCAGTCCGGGCACTTTTCCCTTGTTTCATTGTCGTGAACAAATTTTTTGTCGCTGCTTTTAATTTCCTTAATAATAAGCTTAGTGTAATTAATTATATCATATAGAAATTTATTCTTATCTAAATTACCCTTTGCAATATCATTTAGGTTTTTCTCCCACTTTGCAGTCAATACGGGAGATTTTAAATCTAATGGGGCTAAACTAAGCAGCTGCCTTCCCTTGGATGTAGTATAAATGTATTTATCTTTCTTTTCAATTACAAAGCTGTTAAATAATTTATCGATTATATCTGCTCTTGTTGCAACTGTTCCAAGTCCTCCGGTTTCACCTATTGTCTTTTTTAATTCCTTATCCGCATTTTTCATAAACTTGACAGGATTCTCCATGGCGGACAGCAAGGTTGCTTCTGTAAATCTTGCAGGCGGCTTTGTTTCTCCAATAGTCTTTTTTATAGAAGAAACTGATATCTCACTGCCTTTATTAAGCTTATTTAATTCATCTATGGGATAGTCATCAAGTTCTTCCTCATCTTCATAATTGCCGTATACTTCCTTCCAACCCGCGGACAATGTAATTCTTCCCTTAGAGGTAAATTCCTCATTGTTAATTTTTGCTGTTATGGTTATTTTTTCATATTCAAAAGGCTTTGACAAAATTGCAAAAAATCTTTTTACAACCAAGTCATATATTTTTCTTTCCCGGTCTGACAAATCGTTTAAAATTACGGTTTGTTCCGTTGGTATAATGGCATGATGGTCGGAAACCTTGGAGTTATTGACAAAGTTTTTGTTGGATTTTATGGGGTTGGAGCTTATCCTGAATCCTATTTTTGAATAAGGACCCACGCTTGCAGCTCTGACTCTGTCTTTTAATGTTTCCACTATATCATCTGTCAAATACCTTGAATCGGTTCTTGGATATGTCAGCACCTTATGTCGCTCATACAAGGATTGCATTACCGATAGTGTTTCCTTTGCCGAAAATCCGTAAATATTGTTTGCATCTCTTTGCAGCTCTGTCAAGTCATACAAAGGAGGTGAATAAGCAAGAGCTTTTCTCTTTGATATGTCTATAATTTTAAGTTTTTTATTTTTAATGCTGTTTATAGTATTATCGCATTTATCTTCGTTAAATGTCCTTGTGTCCTTATTTTTATCATGCCACGTAAACTTAAAACCGCCTGTTAAAGCTTCAATTCCATAATATTGTACAGGTTTAAAATCTCTTATTTCATCTTCCAATGCCGCAATCATTGCAATGGTCGGAGTCTGCACTCTGCCGCATGAAAGCTGGGCATTGTATTTAGATGTCAACGCTCTTGTTGCATTAATGCCGACAACCCAATCAGCTTCAGAGCGCGCTAAAGCAGATGCATAAAGATTATCATACAATCTGCCGTCCTTTAGGTTGTTGAATCCATCCTTGATTGCCTTATCCGTCACCGATGAAATCCACAGCCTTTTTAAAGGCTTTTTAACATCAGCCTTCTCAATTATCCATCTTGCAACCAATTCACCTTCTCTTCCTGCATCAGTTGCAATTACTATTTCTGAAACGTCTTTTCTGTGCATCAGGCTTTTTACCGTATTAAACTGTTTTCTTGTCTGTTTAATCACTTCTGTTTTCATTGTTTTTGGGATTATGGGCAGGACGTCCAATTCCCAACGTGCATATTTTGAATCGTAGCCTTCAGGGTCTGCCAATGTTACTAAGTGGCCCAAAGCCCAGGTAACAATATACTTGCTTCCTTCAATAAAACCATTGCCTGATTTATTACAATTTAAAACCCTTCCTACATCCTTGCCTACCGAAGGTTTTTCTGCTAAAACCAATATCATATTTCTTTCCTCTGTTTTTTCTTTATTGTATCATAATAAGTCAAATTAATAAAATATATTTTAAAATTAAAAAAAGAAACCGCGAAGGTTTCCGGAAGATCGGTTGTCTGTCATTTTGAAGACGAAGCCACCTACAGCTCATAACGGCGCAAAACGGATTTTCTGCTTCCTGCAATTGCTATAACCGCACTTACGCTAACTCCTATTATTAGCGGATCAATATTTAAATTCAAAAAAATTTCACAAGTCAAAAATGATGCAAATCCCAAAACACTTGATAGTATTGCATATTTGCTGCTGACTTTTCCCTTGAAAAACAAGGCAGTAATCATTGGAGTCAGCAATACAGTCGCCCTTAATCCCATTGACATAAATCCCCATGTCAACACTGCAGATTTTAAATTTCCTAATGTGAACATTGCAGAAACCGCTAAGGATATAAGTATAACCACCCTTGTAACCGACAGTTCTTTCTTGCTGTCCGCATTTTTATTTATATACTTCTTATAAATATCATTAGTTATTATCGCCCCGAATCCAAGTGCCATACCTGAGCCGGTGCCTACCAATGCTATTAATAATGTTGCTAATATTGCTCCCCCGATAAAGGGAGGCATATTATATATTATAAAAAGAGGAAAAGCCTGTCCGGAAACTATATTCGGAAAATTAATCCGCATATACAGACCGATTAATATACCTCCGATACCTATAGGCGGTATTAACACCGAACTTATAAGAGTACCTTTTATGGAAGCATTGTTGCTTTTACCCGATAAAACTGCCTGAATATATGTCTGTGTAGACAAAACTCCGAAAACAACAGATAAAAATGCTCCTCCGTCAATTCCCATACCTCTTGAAAATAAATTGAAATATTTATCATGAGGAAGAGAGCCATAAACTTCAGTAAATCCTCCCGACAGCTTAATTGCCAAGACAGCGCATAGTATAACTGAAATATATATTAGTATAAGTTTAATAACACCTAAAACTCCGGTGCTTAAAACCCCTCCAAAAATTACATAGCATGCCATTAGAATTACGCTTATTATTGCGCTTAATTCAGGGCTTAAGCCAAACATGGATGACAAAAGAGAATTTGCCGCCAAGATTTGTGCAACAATATTAATCATTATACCGAAGGATGCCAAAGCAGATGTAATTATGCCGGATTTTTGTCCGTATTCATTGGTTATTATCTGCTGAATTGTATTGCATTCGCTTTTTCGCAGAGGCTTTGCAAATATTGCTCCAAGCAGCAAACATCCTACCCCTGCGCCTATAGTAAACCACCATGCCGAGAATCCGTTTGTAAAGGCAAGCTGTGCCGTACCGATAGTTGATGAGCCTCCGACCAATGTGCCTATTATTGTTCCCGAAACTAATGCTGAACCTGCATTATGACCTCCGCTCGAAAAATCCTTTGCGTTCTTTACCTTCCTTCCTGTAAAAATTCCTATAAATATAATAACAGATAAGGTTATAATGCTCCCTAAAATATGAAAAAATGACAGCTGTCCCATTTATTAAGCTCCTATTGATAGATTCTATGTTAATAATTACTATGCCGCAACAACAGTTGCGGCATAGTACGATTTCTTATACAGGAATTTCTATATCAAGCAGCGGTGGATACTGCTGACATCCGAATACATCTCCTTCACCGGGGCTTCCGCTGGGCTGCAGCCTTTTAATGGTAAACTTGATGGCATATCCCGGATCAAACTCTACAAAATCAGAAATTCTGTCGATATCTATTTTATAAAGGTCAACTATAAAATCTTTATTTATTACTTTACTATTTTTAACAAATTCATAGTTTTCTTTATCTCTAAATATAATATCAAAAGTAATTCTATCTGTTCCCGCATTTTTGCTTCTAATTGTTTTTGCTAAGTCAACTAATTTTATTGTTTTCATTATATCACCTGCTCTCCTATTTCTACAAGCTTTACGTCAAATAATTTTAGAGGATCGTCCACCTCGACAGTATGATTTAATGACCATCTGTATGCAGGTGTAGCGTGTAAAACTTCATCAACTATGAAGGCTGCAGTACCGGCAGTTCCTTTTACCTCGGGCAACCTTGCATAGAATATTTGCCTTAGACCTGTCATGGTCACTTCTTCTGCCATTTCCTTTGTAGGTGCGATTCCTTGTACAACGACGCACAGCTCATGTGATTTAATTTCTTTAACAGGTTCTAAATCACCCATTACTCCATTTTTGCCGTATATTCTATAATGCAGCTCATAGCCATCTTCCCCAAATCGTTCCTTCACCTGATCCCTTGCCATTTCAATTACCTTGTCAATATGCCTGATTGTATACGGGTCTCTGATTCCGGCTATTCCTATATACATTTCTCCGACCTTTGTTGAGCCTTCTAATTTAACTCTTATTTTGCCTTCAATAGGAATATATTTAGGATTTGTAATTCTTGTAGTTTTTTCATCATATTGCTCATAAACGCATTCTGACATATCAAGCATACCACCGGCAAAATA
>DCDU01000100.1:15012-15266 GCA_002316585.1 Firmicutes bacterium UBA1047
CCACCGGCAAAATATTCATAATACGGGTTAGACCTTTCATACATAGCGTGACCTGCAACCGAAGCCACGGTGCATCTTTGCCAGGTTGCCATTGCCGTAACCTTAACATCATCCTTAGTAATTGTTCCTATTACACTTTCTTTCGCTCCGTATGGTTCGGCACAAAATGAAGCACATTCCAATACCTTCCCTGCATAATAGGAAACATTTTCGGGAAATCCTTCATAAATGGCCGGTGCGGCAAAAATTGCAAT
>DCDU01000100.1:15479-15686 GCA_002316585.1 Firmicutes bacterium UBA1047
GCCGGTGCGGCAAAAATTGCAATGTCCGAAGACCTTCCTCCTATTATTACATCCGCTCCCATTTCCAATGCTTTAATATACGGATGTACTCCCGCAACGGCAACTATTCTATCGGTACTGTCCAATTCCTCAACAGAAAGATTTGTCCTTGAGTCCAAGCCTGCGATTATACTGCCATTTTCCATTTTATTTCTTAAATATTCTTTA
>DCDU01000013.1 GCA_002316585.1 Firmicutes bacterium UBA1047
AAATTTGATATTTTAATAATAGGAGCGGGAATTACCGGTCTCACAACCGCATATTTATTAAAGGACTGCGGGCTGAACATAGGAATTATTGAAGCCGAAAGGGCAGGATACGGTACAACGGGTTACACTACGGCAAAAATCACTGTTCAGCATGATTTGTTTTATGACAATTTAATAAACAACTTTAGTTTGGAAGAAGCAAAACAATATTTAAAAGCAAATGAAGAAGGATTAAAATTAATAAAGAAAATTATCGCAGAAAACAACATTCAGTGTGATTACAAGGAGCAGACGGCATATGTATATGCTTCCTCCATGGATGAAGTAGAAAGCTTAAAAAAAGAATTAAAAGCATATGAAAAGCTAAAAATAGACGGGTTTTATTCGGATACGGTTCCTCTTCCCAACAAAGCATACGGAGCAGTAGGAATAAGAAATCAAGGTCAGTTCAATCCGTTAAAATATTTATACAGTATTTACAATATTTTAAAAGAAAGCAACTGTGAAATATATGAAAATGTAAGAGCATTGGACATCAGACCGCACGATGAGCATATTGATGTGGATACCGAAAAGGGAACAATTCATGCGGATAAGGTTATAGCTGCATCTCACTACCCTTTCGACAACAGCTTCGGTCTTTACTTTTTAAGGCTTTATCAGGAAAAAGCATATGTCATTGCTGCTAAAACCAATGAAGAACCCTTTGAAGGTATGTATATAAATGTTAATGACCCTGTTTATTCCATGAGATATCATTTTTCTGACAATGAAAATTTACTGATCCTTGCAGGAGGCAGCCACCGCGCCGGCGAAAAGGATGATGAAAATGAATCATATAATGAATTGGAACGGTTTCTTAACAGCAATTTTAAAAATGCGGAAATAGTGTCAAAATGGTCTGCTCAGGACTGCATGACATACGATAAAATTCCATACATAGGCAGATACTCGGATAGTATAGAAAACTTATACGTAGCTACAGGATTTAAGAAATGGGGTATGACCCACTCCGCGGCAGCGGCTTTAATTCTAAAAAACAAAATACTTTGCATGGAGGATGATTATTCGGGTGTATTTAACCCTTCAAGGTTTACTCCGGTTCAATCGTCAAAAGAATTTGTATCTTCAGTGAAAAGTATTGCTTTAGGATTTTTAAACAGATTAACATCGGACACGGAAGAAGTATCTGATGTTAAGCCGGGAGAAGGGAAAATAGTAAACTACGGCGGAGAAAAAGTCGGTGTGTATAAAAATGAAGCCGGAGAATACTTCTGCATCAATCCTGTATGCTCGCATTTAAAATGTGCTCTTTCGTTTAATGAAGCTGAAAGAACATGGGATTGCCCATGTCACGGTTCCAGATTCGATATAAAAGGAAATATCTTAGAAGGTCCTGCCGTACATCCTATCGATAAAATAAATGTAAAAAAGGGTGACAAATTATAAATATTATCAATAACCTATAGTATTCAGACTTACTGAATACTTTTTTACATTTAGCATATTCTTTTTACATATTATTGTTGTAAAATTTATGCAGGAACTCAAAATATAATAATTTTGGAGGTTTTCTATGAAAAAAACTTATGTTCTTGATACAAACGTGTTAATTCAATCACCATACGCACTCCAATCATTTGAAGACAATAAGGTTGTCCTTCCGGTTGCGGTGTTAGAGGAATTGGACAAGCTTAAGAATGATGACGGTGACCGCGGTGTTTTGGCATCGGAAGCCATGAACTTTATAAGAGGACGCTCTATTACATACACTTATTTAATAATTGATGAAGCGCAGAATCTCACTCCGAAACAAGTTAAGGGAATAGTAACAAGAGTAGGAAAGGGCACAAAGGTTATATTGTTGGGAGACCCCCAACAAATTGACAATCCATTATTGGATGAAAAGACTAACGGATTAAGCTATGCTTCTAAAAAAATGAAAGGCAGCCCTTTGTGCTTTCAGCTTACGATGCTGCCTGCCGAATGTCTGCGCTCGGAATTAGCATATGACGCAGCCAAAAGAATGTAAGCTCCTAAAATTACTAAAATTTAAAAATAAAACCTGCTCAGGTTTTATTTTTTATTCATTCCGTAAATCTCATACACATCCTCGGTATAATTGCCGTCATCACCATAAATATAAAGAGGCGGATCAAATTTCAATTCGGGATTACCGTTTTTAGATGCACGGATTAAAATCATATTCGGTTTTGCCGCCGCTCTTGGATGAACAAAACGTATTTGCTTCGGCTCTAAACGATATTTTCTAAGCATACACATTATATCCGCCAATCTGTCAGGTCTGTGAACCATGTAGAATCTGCCGTATTGCTTCAACAGTTGTGAAGCAATCGATACAACATCCTCAAGGGTGGACTTGATTTCATGTCTCGAAATTGCTTTTTTATCCTCCGGGTTTATTATTCCGCTGTTATAAAGCTTATACGGGGGGTTTGAAATTACTGCATCAAAAGAATTTGCCTCCAAATAATCCAATGCATTTTTCAAGTCAACATTCAATATCTCTATTTTTTCCCGCAGGTCATTTAATTTTACGCTTCTTTCCGCCATTTCCGCAACTTCAGGCTGAATTTCCAGCCCGTATGCCTTTGAAAAATTCCTTTTGCCGCTTAACAGTATCGGTATTATTCCGGTGCCGGTACCTAAGTCAACAACCTTGGAATTATTCTTTATATCGCAGTAATTTGTCAAAAGAACAGCATCCATTCCAAAACAAAACCATTTCTTATTTTGAATGACTTTTAAACCCTTGCACTGCAAATCTTCTATTTTTTCATTTTCTTTCAATGTAACTTCCATATAATACCTTCTCGTATGTATTTGCCAAACATGAGATTCTTTCGCCTTCGGCTCAGAATGACACGGGCTGCGCCCTCAAAACGACACAGCTGTTCTCCTATAGCTCTGCTACCGTTCCCCTATTATTCCAAAAAAGCGCTTTCTATAAGTTTTTTGGTGTATTTTTCTTTCGGGTTCAAGAGAACATTTTTAGCTTCTCCGCTTTCAACAATCGTTCCGTTGTTCATGACTAAAATTGTATCAGACATATAATTTACTACTCCGATATCATGAGATATAAATATATATGAAATATTTAATTCCTTCTGAAGTTCTCTTAACAAATTAAGTATCTGTGCCTGAATGGAAACATCCAAAGCTGAAACAGGCTCATCGCAGATTATTAATTTGGGATTAACAATCAATGCCCTCGCTATTGCCGCTCTCTGACACTGTCCTCCGCTTATTTCGGCAGGATATTTATTTTTTATGCTTAAATCAAGACCTGCTCTTATAAGCATTTTATCAATTATTTTTCCGGCTTCCTTTTTATTCTTTGCAATATCAGTTGTTAATAAGGGCATGGATAATATATCGGAAATTTTATAGTTGGGGTCCATGGAACCTTTCGGGTCCTGAAAAATAAACTGCACGCTTTTTCTATAATTCCGATATTCTTCTTCCGATAAATCCTTAATATTTTTGCCGTAATAAAAAACATTTCCATATGTAGGCTCTTGAAGGCCTCCCACTATTTCACCGATTGTGGATTTTCCGCTTCCCGACTCACCCACAATTCCTATGGTCTTTCCCTCTTCTATCTCAAAGCTTGCACCTTTTACCGCAACATATTTTTCTTTTATCTTACCTGTAATAAAATGCTTTTTCGTCACATATTCTTTTCTTATATTTACTGCTGAAATTACAGCCTTATTTGCCATATTGCCTTGCCCTCTATTCTAAATTGCATCTGTAACAGTGATCCTGCATATCATCCATATGCTCCGCAACATATTCTTTGCATATATCCATAGCCTTCGGACATCTTTCAATAAAGAGACATCCCTTGATATCCCTTCCCTTTTCCTGCACAAAGCCTGGTATCTCGGCTAACGGTTCACTCTTTTTGATTTTTAAGGAAGGGATTATTTTAATCAAAAGTCGTGTGTAAGGATGCTTAGGATTGCGGAAAACAGTCTTTGAATAACCGGATTCCACAATCTGACCGGCGTACATTACGGCAAGGCTGTGACTGTAATGCCTTACCAGTCCCAAGTCGTGAGAAATTAAAAGTATTGATATTTTCAATTCTTTATTAATTGTTCTGAACAATTCCATAACCTGTCTTTGAACGGTGCTGTCCAAAGCAGTTGTAGGCTCATCTGCAATTATAAGCTTAGGATCATTCATCAATGCCATGGCGATATTGCACCTCTGCCGCATTCCTCCGCTCAATTGCCATGGATAATAATTAAGCACCGTTATAGGATTTTCAAACCCCACTTTTTTTAGCAGAGCTTCTGCTTTTTCCAAAGCTTCCTTCTTATTTTTATGCATATGATAAATATATCCGTCACCTATTTGATCTTTGATTTTAATCATAGGATGAAGATAAAATACTGTATTTTGAGGAATATAACCGACATTTTTACCTATGTGTTCTCTTTTTGCTTCCGGTGACGCAGACAGCATATTCTTTCCTGCCGTGATTATTTCATCAGCAGTATAATTCAGCCCCTCGGGAAGCAAATCAATAATTGCCTTTGCCGTCAGAGTTTTACCCGAGCCTGATTCTCCAACCAGCCCGAAAATTTCTCCCTGTTCAATTATCAGAGAAGTCTTGTTGACCAATGTATTTTCACCGTCTTTTATATGAAGATTATTAAGCACAACAGTATCACTCATTTTGACTCCTCCTGCTAATAAGAATATCGTTCAGTCCGTCTCCTATAAGGTTAAATCCAAGCACAGTGATTATTATTGCAATTCCCGGTGCAACCGCCAAGTACGGATATATTAAAAAAAACTGTCTTGATTCACTGAGCATCAAGCCCCAGCTGGCAAAAGGAGGCTGAATTCCAAGCCCCAAAAATGAAAGAGATGTTTCAATCATAACCGCAGAGCCTATGGCTGAGCTGAACTGCGTTATTAATTTAGGAAGCATTGCCGGAATATAATGCCTGAAAAATATTTGAATTTTTGAGCTTCCATAGCTTTTTGCAGCCTTTATAAATAAAAGATCTTCAGTATCTAAAATCATTGAATACACAAGTCTTGCAAATACAGGCACCATAAAAATGCTTATGGCTATAATGGAGCCCTGAATTCCTCTTTCCACTACAGTTACCAGCATCATTGCAAGAAGTATTCCCGGGAATGCCATCAGTCCGTCCATAATACGCATAATAATTGTATTGGCAAAGCGCTTGAACATTGAAGCGACAGCTCCCAAGAAAATTCCAATCACCGTTCCCAATGTAACGGAGCCGATTCCAACCAACAGCACATTCCTTGAACCGTACATTATGCGGCTTAAAATATCCCTGCCGAAATTGTCCGTTCCTAAAATATGCTCCGAGCTAAAATCAGGTTTTAAAAATTTATTTGGTATATTCATTTCATTTGGATTATAAGGCATCAAAACAAATGACAGCATCCAAACGGCTATGATAATCAAAACTAATACAATTCCTATAATCAAGCTAACATTCTTTCTCATTATTCCCCCTGATGAAAGGACTTAATCCGTGGATTTAAAAACATAACTAAAATATCAACGATTAATGTAATGAAGATTACCGTCGATGTAATAAACATTACAAGTCCCTGCAAAAGCACAATATCTCTGTGCTCTACAGCTGTAAGAACCAATCTTCCGAGACCGGGCAGAGCAAATATCGTTTCAACCACAACCGTCCCTCCCGCAAGCTTGGCAAACTGCATTCCTATTATTGTCAAGGGGGCTGTCAGTGCGCCTCTTAACGCATATTTTATATATATTTTGCCGGCACTAAGTCCTTTTACTTTTGCCATATCCATATAATCCTGTTTCAGTGAATCAAGCATGGAACTTCTGATAATTCTTAAAAGTGTTCCCACTTCTCCGATTGCCAAAACAACAGAAGGCAAAAAGATACTTTTTATAAATCTGACAAAGCTTTGTTCAATCGGAACGAAACCCGAAACAGGAAATATTTTAAGCCTTACTCCAAAATAAACAATAAAAACCATCCCTATCCAGAAGGAAGGGATGGCTGCTCCAAGCTGCATGATACTTCTTGAAAAATAATCTATTATACTGTTTCTCTTGATTGCTGAAATCATTCCAAAAAAGAATGCAATAAAAACTGCCATGGCCATAGCAAAAATCGATATAGAAATAGTCACGGGCAGGCTTTTTGTTATTAAAGTCCTGACGGATTCTCCGTAAACATAGGATTTTCCCATATTCAGCTTCAACAGATTCAAAAGCCAGCCTAAATATTGCTGATACAGAGGCTTGTCAAGTCCCATGGCAGCATGCAGGTCCTCAATCATTTCAGGAGTAGCATCCGTACCCAATATAAGCTGTGCAGGGTTGCCCGGTATTATCATTAATACAAAAAACGTAATAATTGACACTACAAACAAAACAACTATTGAACTTTTAAATCTATGTAAAATGTAACTTAACATATATCACCTCTGATAAGGAAACTACAGCTGTCTACTTAGCAAAATACACATCCTTGAAATCATAAAAGTCTATGGGGAATATTTTCATTCCTTCAACATTTTTCTGCAATGCAAGCATTGTATGAGGGGTTTGCAAATATATAGCAGGAAGCTTATTTGCTAAAATAACCTGTATATCTTTATAAATTTCTTTTCTTTTATTTTCATCCAATTCCTTAAGAGCATTTTCTAAAAGTTCATCAACTTCGCCGGTAGTTAAGCTGATATAATCATTGCTGTCTGATTTATATCTCGATAAAAATGCATAGGAATCAAGCCTCCCCGTATGTCCCACAACAGTTGAATCAAAATTCTTTGCTCCGTATACTTCGCTTAACCAGGTTCCCCATTCAATCAGCTGAATATTCACATTAATACCTATTTTCCCTAGCTGGTCTGCAATTACCTGACCTGCATCAACATGCAGCTGATAATTCTTAGGAAGTGACATATTGATTGAAAATCCGTTTTCATATCCGGCTTCCTTCAAAAGCTCCTTTGCCTTTTCGGGATTATATTCAATAATATCATTGGTGTCATAATAATCCGGTGATGTAGGAGGCAGATGAGAACCTATTTTAGCACCGTATCCAAACATGGATGCTTCAATAACCTCATCCTTATTAATTGCCATTGCCATTGCCTGTCTTACTTTTTCATTGGAAAGATATTCATTTTTTGTATTTAAAGACATAATCTGCACAGCATTCATAGGCTCTGAAATTATTTTGTAATTTTCATTTCCTTCAACCATTGTAACCTGATCTCCTGTCAATGGAATAATATCAAGGTCACCAACCTGGAATCCCGCCATCATGCTTGTTGCATCAGGTATTAAAACCAATTTAACTGTTTGCAGTTTTATTTCGTTTCCGTAATAATTTTCATTTTTTTGCAGAATCAAATGCTGCTGGGGAACCCATTCCTTCAAAGTAAAGGCGCCGGTTCCCACAGGCTTCGTCTTTAAATTCGCGGCCTCTTCTTCCGGCACTACGGCTGCCCATGGATAAACAAAGCTTTTTAAAAGCTCAACATCCAACGAAGCAGTTGTAAATTTTATATTATAATCGTCTAAAACTTCGATTTTCACAATATTTTCATAATCTCTCGCCCTTGGACTTTCAGCATCCTTCAGTCTGTTAAAGGAATACTCCACATCCTTTGCCGTCATTTGTCTTCCGTTATGAAAATAAACATCATCCCTTAGTGTAAATGTAATTTCCATTCCGTCATCAGAAGTAACCCATTCTTTTGCAAGTCTGGGCTCGGTTGTCCATTGAGGCGTTACACCTACCAAGGTGTCATAAATATTATTGGTTACGGTAAATGTGGAAGCTGCAGCGGTTCTGTGAGGATCAAGACCTTCCGGCTCCGTAGT
>DCDU01000124.1:0-5831 GCA_002316585.1 Firmicutes bacterium UBA1047
TTAAATGCTTCCAATAAATAACCAAACTTTTCATATGCTTCCTCGTCCGTGAAACCTAAAGCTCTGAACATTCTGTTTTGCAATTCCCTGTTTGTGATACGTATGCTTCCGCCGCCTATTTCATCTCCGTTTATTACGATGTCATATGCTTTTGCCCTTACTTCCCCGGGATTAGATTCCAACTTATCCATATCCTCATCAATCGGTGATGTGAAAGGATGGTGCTTTGCAACATATCTTTCCTCTTCCTCGCTGTATTCAAACAGCGGAAATTCCGTAATCCATACCAATTCAAATTTGTCTTTATCAATTAAATTTCTTTCCTTGGCTATTTCGATTCTCAATGCGCTAAGTGCGGTATTTACAGCTGATTCATTGTCCGCAACTATGAATACTATATCTTTTTCCTTTATTTCCAACAAAGACATTAACTCATTTATTTCATCCTCGCTTAAAAATTTAGCAATAGGTGAATCAAATGTATTGTTTTCATATTTAAACCAAGCTAAACCCTTTGCACCATGAGTTTTCACAAACTTCTCAAGCTTTGAAATACCCTTTTTGGAATAATCCTCGGATGCACCGTCAACTTTAACGCATTTAATAAGACCGCCGTTGTCATATGTTGTTTTAAATGCATTAAACCCGGAGTTTTTAAATACGTCGGTAATATTTTTCAGCTCGTATCCAAAACGAAGGTCCGGTTTATCACAGCCGTATTTATCCATAGCTTCATTATATGACATACGCCTTAACGGAAGCTTAATATCAATATTTCTTACTTCCTTGAATATTTTTTGAATAAGCTTTTCATTTATTGCCATTACATCCTCTGAATCAACAAAAGACATTTCAATATCAACCTGAGTGAATTCGGGCTGGCGGTTAGCTCTTAAATCTTCGTCCCTGAAGCATCTTACTATCTGGAAATATCTGTTCATTCCCGAAACCATCAAAAGCTGCTTGTAAAGCTGCGGTGACTGAGGCAATGCATAAAAGTTGCCGGGAGTAATCCTGCTTGGCACTAAATAATCCCTTGCTCCTTCAGGTGTGGGTTTTGCCAAAAATGGCGTTTCAATTTCATTGAATCCATTTTCGTACAAAAAGTCTCTTATAACCTTTGATGTCTTGCTTCTCAGCAAAAGATTATTCTGCATATATGGCTTTCTCAAGTCAAGATATCTGTATTTTAAACGCATTTGCTCAGAAACATCATCATTATCCTTTATATAGATGGGAGGAGTATCCGCAGTGTCCAAAATCTTGAGCTCCTGTGCATATACCTCTATATCGCCTGTAGCCATATCAGGGTTTTTGGATTTTCTTTCGTAAACCGTCCCCTTTATAGCAATTACAAATTCACTTCTTAAGGTTTCTGCTTTCTCAAATGCTTCCTTATTTACATCTGTATCAAAAACAATTTGTATTAAGCCGGTAATATCTCTCAGGTCGGCAAAGATAAGACCGCCTAAGCTTCTCCTTTTTTGCACCCATCCCATAAGCACAACTTCCTTGCCTATGTGTTCCTTGTTCAATTCTCCGCACATATTTGTCCTTCTAAGTGTTCCCATTGTTTCCATAGAATCCTCCATATATAACATCATAAATTTTTATATATTAAAATAAAAAACCCGTCCCCATACTTAGGGACGAGTATAACCCGCGTTGCCACCCTATTTGGACTAAAAAGTCCCTCTCAATTTAAATTTGCTTCATAGAGGTGTCTTCATCACAAGATTGATAACAGGCTCCCATCGTCCCTGTCTTGCTTTGACCGTTGCTTTATGACTACTCTTCCCCTGCAATATATACAATTAAATTACCATACACAATTTATTTTGTCAACAGCAATTTTTAATAAAGCCTGTTTCATTTTAATTTATATTTTTATCAATATTTCCTGTCAAATCGTCCAATGTTTTAAATGTGTATCCCAACTCCTTCCACTTAGTTAAAAGCTCATCCAATATAAGTTCATTTGTATCTGAGGTGCTGTGAAGCAATACTACCGCTCCCGGGTGTATACGGGGAATAAGCTTGCTGAAAGCATGCTCTTTTGAAGGTTGTTTGTCTTTGTACCAGTCAACATATGCAAGGCTCCAGAAAATAGTCTTGTAGCCTAATTCATCTGCCATTTTCAAATTATTCTCATTGAACTTGCCCTGTGGAGGTCTGTAATATTTGGGCATCTCTTCTCCTGTTATTTCCTTAAATAATTCTTCCAAAGAAATCAGCTCCTTGCTAAAAGATTCTTTGTCGGAAATTAATGACATATCAGGATGGTGGTATGTGTGATTCCCTACAATATGACCTTCTTGAACCATTCTCTTGACAAGCTCCGGCTCCTTTTCCATATAATTTCCGACTAAGAAAAATGCTGCCTTTACATTATGTCTTTTTAAAGTATCAAGTATGTTAGGTGTATTTCCGTTCTCAAACCCCGCATCAAACGTCAAATAAATGTTTTTATCGTCTGAATCTCCCACATAGTAGGCATTGTATTTCTTTAAAAATTCAATGCCTGCATTACCTTCGGGCGCAGTTCCTTCCCGGTTGAATTTAAGCCCCCAATTGGATATATTTGCTGAAACGGTTACCGAAAAGTTCTTGAAAATATTGTAAATAAACAAAATGGTCAGTAAAATAACTATTATTAATATAATCATAAATTTCTTCTTGCTTATATGTATTACCATATATCTCACCCCTTTATTTATTTATATATATAAACAGGCTTAATATGACTATGCTTTGAATTATTTACCATAAACTCGTTATTAATATGTAATAATTTCCCAGTTCTTCTTAAAGACAATCTTTGACATACTAATAAAAATACTCTATAATAACATACGTTAAATATTAATTTGGAGGATTAAAAATTGGAACACTTATTGGAAACAGCAGTGCACTATGTTGCTTACGCATTGGAATTTATAAGTATCATAATAATTGCTTATAGTGCATTAACAACCCTTGTAAAATATCTTATGACTAAGTTCGAATTTACAGATAAACAAGCAAAGATAGAATTTTCAAGAGCGCTGGAAATGGCCTTAGCATACATGATGGGCGCTGAAATACTTAAATCAATTATAGCTCACTCCAAGGAGCAATTGATACCTCTTGGAGCATTGATTATAATGAGAGCGGCTATAGCACTTATAATTCATTTTGAAACAGAAGCAGATTCCAAACACTGAGCGTTAATTTAAATCGGCAAAAAAACAGACGTGCTATACATAAGCTCGTCTTTATCATTAATGAAACAAAATTCCCGTGTCACAAAATATACTGTCATTTGAAGCAATTCCTTTTTATTTCATTGCCTCTTTTAATACCTTCTCGATTTTTTCTTCGGTGGGCACGCCTTCGTGCATTTTTACGCCATCCACATAAAAGGTCGGGACATAGTAATAATCGTGAGTGCTTGCTATTTTTACTTCCTTGTTTTCATCTATGTATTCTATTTCAATTTCGGAGTATTGAGGATTTTTTAATTTTAATTCCTCAATCATTTTAAAAGCCTTCCTGCAATGAGGGCAGCTTTCCATATAAAAAGCAGTTACTTTTTTCATTTTAACCTCCTAATAATTTTCTCTTTTTATTAATTATCTCATCAATTCGATTTGAATATTCTTCTAAACTTTTAAAGTTTCGTACAGGCTCATGCCTATTATCTCCCGTAATTATTTTGCTTGAAGCTCCAAGTCCGCAGGCAAGTATGGTTTCTAATTCTTCGATGATTACCATGTTGTAAATACTCTCCCTGCCTTCCTTGGTATAGCCTACGTTTTCAGAGTCGCCTTTAATATTCTTTTGCCTGTACATGTAATAAGGTTTATATCCCTTTTCATCACAAACCTTTTTAATTACATCATGCATATTTCTTATTAACTCATAATCCTTATACAATTCAGTGCTTCCCCTTGTAAGCTCCGAGTGTTTTTTATATGCCAATGAGTGGACTGTAATATTTTCGGGATTTAACCCTGCAATAATTTCAATAGTATTTCTTACGTCTGACTCATTTTCTTCCGGAAGGCCCAAAATAATATCCATATTTATTGTCCTGAAGCCTATTTTCCTTGCCATTGAATATTTATCGATAATTTCATTGCCCGAGTGTTTTCTTCCTACTAAATATAATGTTTTATCATTCATCGTTTGAGGATTTATGGATATTCTGTTTACGAAATTATTTTTTAAAAAAATCAGCTTATCTGCATCTATGGTGTCCGGTCGCCCTGCTTCAAATGTAATTTCCTTTATTTTTGATAAATCGTAATATTTTTTCAGAATATTAAAAATTTTGCTTAATTGTTCTTCATTTAAAACCGAGGGTGTTCCTCCGCCTATATAAATTGTATGCAAATTAAGGTTTCTGTTTATTGCAAGAACAATTGTTTTTTCAATTTCATATATTAATGTATCCAGATAGGAATTAATTTTTTTGTCGGGGCAATTAACATATGAGGTGAAAGAGCAATAACTGCATTTGGAGGGACAAAAGGGAATACCTATGTATAGATTATAGTTTTTATTGTTTATGTTCTCGTCAATATATTTTTCTTCTATTTTTAATATGTCCCATAAAAGCTTTATTTTTTCTTCCTTTACTTCATATGTATTTCTAAGGATATAATTAATTTCTTCATCGCTTCTGTAAGATTTTTTTGCGGTGATTAAAATTTTCACAACCCTTACCCCCGTTAAAATGCCGTAATCGGGATAAATATTGTAATATTGCTTTAAAACATTGTGTATTGTTTTTATTACCAATGTTTTTTTCAGCTTTTTAATACCGTATCTTTCCAAAACAATGTCGTTGCCGTTTAAGTTTGATTCATAAAGCAATTCATTGTCTTTATAAAGAACAGCTTTTGCGTTAAAACCCTCTTCAAGGTATGACAAAAGAGACAAACCTGTTCCCTCAAAGAATTTTATATCCTTTATTTCATAATCCGTATTTAAATCAAATACCCTCAGAGCATTTCTTGCTTCATACTCATAATCATGACCTGAAAAATAAAATTTAAACATTTTATCCCTTAATTTACAAACGGATTATATTGCTTTTCTTTCTTAATTGTTGAAGGGGACATGTGTCCCGGATAAATTACGGTATCATCTTCATATTTGAAAATTTTCTCTTTTATTGATTTAATTATTTCTTCAAAGGACCCTCCGGGAAGATCTGTTCTTCCGATAGAACCGCTAAACAAAGTATCGCCTGTCATCATTATATTTCCAACCTTGATGCAGATGCCTCCCTTTGTGTGTCCCGGTGTATGGATTATTTCAAATTTTAATTCACCTAAGGTTATTTCATCACCGTCCTTAAGCTCAACATCTGCTTTTATCGAAACACCTTTCCCGAACATTGTTTTGGAAAAATTCATGCTGCTGTCATTCAACGCTTCTGCATCTCCCTTGTGAATATACACTTTTGTACCGTATTTATCAATAAATTCCTGAACAGCTGCAATATGGTCTCCGTGATAATGGGTAAGTATAACAATCTTAGGTGTTAATCCCAAATCATTTATTTTTTTGTCAATTTTATCGAATTCAGAGCCTGGGTCTATTATGGCGGCTTCCTTAGTTTCTTCGCTTCCCGCTATATAACAGTTGGCACCGTATATGCCTACTTCCAATGCTTCAAATATCATATTTTCCTCCTAAAAAACTTTCTTGCTGTCAAGAAGTATGGTAACAGGACCGTCATTAGTTAACTCTACCTTCATATCCGCACCAAATTCCCCTGTTTGTGTGAATATATTTTTTTCCTTCATTTCAGCTATATATTTTTCATACATGGGTATTGCCTT
>DCDU01000124.1:6009-8339 GCA_002316585.1 Firmicutes bacterium UBA1047
TGTAAACTGTGAAATAACCAATATGCTTCCTCCAACATCCAGCAGGCTTTTATTCATTTTTCCGTTTTCATCTTCAAATATTCGAAGATTCGGAACCTTATCACACATATATTCCAAATCCTTGTCTTCATCTGTTTCTTCGATTCCAAGCAAAAGCAAAATTCCATTGCCGATACTTCCTATAACTTTATCATCTACTTTTACGTTTGCGTTTTTTACACGCTGTACAACAGCCTTCATCTCTACGGTGACATTCCTCTAAAGCCTGCTAAGCAACGACTATCAATTCTTAGAGGTGTGTCCCTCCTCCTCTCTTACGGGGACATTCCTTCAAAAGCTATCCCGCAGAGAATCACTCTATTTTGAAGGTGTGTCCCCATTCCTTTCTACTTCTTGTTTCTGTAAACTTCCAATACGCCATCTAATTTTTTTATTCTTTTAATTAATTCTTCAATTTGTTTTGTTTCATTTATTTCAAATCCAATATCAACAATCGCAACTCTTTCTTTGTTTATTCTTAAGTTAAGCGATACAGCATTAAGCTTAGCCTCTGCATATAATGCAGTTAAATCCTGCAAGAGCTTCGGTCGGTCCAACGCCTTAATCTGAAGCTCGCTTAAAAATTTAGCCTTTTCTTTATCATCCCACTGAACATCTATAAGCCTTTGGTCTTCAGAATCACTTAAATCATGAATGTTTGTGCAGTCGGACCTGTGAACGGAAACACCCCTGCCCCTGGTAATATATCCTACTATGGCATCTCCGGGAACAGGATTGCAGCATTTAGAAAAACGAACCTTTACATTGTCTATTCCTTTAATGATTACTCCGGATGCATGCTTCTCAACACTCTTGGCGGTTTTAACCATTGAGTTTTTTTCTAAACTTTCAATTTTCTCAAGCTCTGCCTTATCCTTGTTCTTTTCAAGATAAATTAATCTAAGCCTGTTAACTATCTGATTTTCGGTTATGCCTCCGTTGCCTACCGCAGCATAAAGGTTGCTTACGGTAAACATGTTATATTTATCCGCAACTGTTTTAATCCAATCATCCTTCAGCAAATCCGATACCTGATAGCCTTGCTTTTTAATTTCTCTTTCTACTAATTCTTTTCCTTTTTCAACATTGAATTCTTTGTCTTTTTCTTTGAAAAATTTTCTTATCTTGGATTTAGCCTGATTTGATGCCGCTATTTTCAGCCAATCCCTGCTTGGTCCCGCACTTGACTGAGATGTCAGTACCTCAACCTGATCTCCCGTTTTAAGCTTAGTGTCTATTGGAACAATGCGACCGTTAACTTTTGCTCCGACGCACTTGTTTCCTACGGCACTGTGAACTCTGTAGGCAAAATCTATAGGTGTAGAACCTGCAGGTAAATTTACAACCTCACCCTTTGGTGTAAATACAAACACCTCATCCGTATATAAATCAATTTTCAAAGCCTCCATAAATTCCTGAGGGTCATTGGTGTCCTGCTGCCATTCAAGCATTTGTCTGAGCCAATTTAATTTTTCTTCATAATTGGTGCCTTCATCAATGCCTTCTTTGTATTTCCAGTGGGCAGCGATACCATATTCAGCGGTTCTGTGCATTTCCAATGTTCTTATCTGTATCTCAAAAGGCTCTCCCTCAGGGCCTATTACGGTAGTATGCAATGATTGGTACATATTAGGTTTAGGCATTGCAATATAATCCTTGAATCTTCCCGGTACAGGTTTCCAAAGGGTATGAACAATACCTAACGCTCCGTAACAATCCTTAATATTGTCCACAATTATTCTTACCGCAATTAAATCATATATTTGTTCAAAGGATCTGTTTTTGTGGTACATTTTTTTATAAATGCTGTACAAGCTTTTCGGTCTTCCCTTTATGTCGGCATCCATCGCCGACTCTGCAAGCTTATCTTGAATAATATCTATAATGTGAGATATATAGTCTTTTCTTTTTTCGCTTTTTTCCTGAACCTTTTTAAGTAAATCCTCATATCCTTCAGGGTCTATATACTTTAAGCTTAAATCTTCTAATTCCCATTTAATTGATGCCATACCAAGGCGGTTTGCTATAGGAGCATAAATTTCTATAGTTTCCATAGCCTTTTGGTATTGCTTTTCAACAGGCATATACTGCAGTGTCCTGATATTGTGAAGGCGGTCGGCTAATTTTATAATAACCACCCTTATGTCCTTAGACATTGCCACAATCATCTTTCTTAAGGATTCCGCCTGCCTTTCTTCCTTGTTCCTGTACTTAACCTTGCTAAGCTTTGTGACACCGTCCACCATGTTGGCAATTTCCTCGCCGAACTCTCTTTTTATTTCATTGTAGGT
>DCDU01000124.1:8538-8754 GCA_002316585.1 Firmicutes bacterium UBA1047
TCAGCCAAAATAAGCGCAACATTATAAGGGTGAATGAAATATCTTTCCCCTGAAAATCTTGTTTGTGCATTTGAATGTGCCATTTCCGCAAAATTATATGCTTTAACAACTACACTCAAATCAGCATTCGGATTGTATGATTCAATTTGATTAATAATATTTCCCAACATGGCTCACCTTTATAAAATGGAATAAATGGGGTTAGGGCATCGCGCA
>DCDU01000199.1 GCA_002316585.1 Firmicutes bacterium UBA1047
TTGCTTGTTTTCTTAACCATGAAAATGAAATCGGTTATTGCGGGTGAATATACGGCTCCTCCTGCACAGGGCCCCATAATTACAGAAATTTGAGGGATTACTCCCGAGGCAATTGTATTGTTGTAAAATATTTTTCCGTAGCCTGAAAGTGCATCGACACCCTCTTGTATTCTTGCACCGCCTGAATCGTTTATACCAATCAAAGGAGCTCCTACCTTCAGCGCCATTTGTTGAACCTTAACAATTTTTGCCGCATGCATTTCACCTAAGCTTCCTCCGATTACGGTGAAATCCTGTGCAAATATGTATACCAATCTGCCGTCTATTGTTCCATATCCTGATACGACGCCATCTCCAGGTACTTTCTTTTTTCCCATTCCAAAATTATCACATCTGTGCTCTACATATGCATCGATTTCCACAAAGCTTCCGTCATCCAAAAGCTTCTGTATTCTTTCCCGTGCAGTCAGCTTTCCGCTTTCATGCTGCTTTTCGATTGCCTTCGCTCCGCCGCCCAATCGCATATTTTCATTTAGTTCTCTAAGCTCTGCTAATTTGTCGTTTGGCAAGTTGTTACCTCCTAATCAAAGTATTATCCTTTTATATATTAGTAAATTTTATTAATAAAGTCAACCTTTATCAATTTATTTCGATTGTCAAAGTATATTACATTATTGATATATTTGTCAATGAAATATTGGAATCATAATATATGGGTACTATTTTGGAAATTGGAATCTCATATTAGTTAAGTTATGTACATATATATAAGTAAGCAAATTTTGTTATAATGCATATACTAAATAATGCAAACCATAGAAAGGTGTGATTTCATGAATTATAGAAGGCATGACAGGAATATACCATATGTTGCTAAAAATAAAATTGTAAAAAAAGCCGAAGCAGTTCCGGAAATTCCATTATTAAACGAAAATCAGCTAGGTGAAGAGAGTCCGGATATAAAAACAGGTTATGTAAATGTAAGCGTAAATACAGCATTAGGTGCCTTGCCGATACAAGATGCTGTTGTTACATTATTTGTAACTGACCAGGAAGGAAATGAAGAGGCATTGTATCATCTTGTTACTGATATAAGCGGAAAGGTACCGAAAATGACGCTTCCTGTAATTTACAATCCGCAGGATCCTGCTGAAAGCAGAGAATATTTTTTCTCAAGATACAACTTAAGAGTTCAGGCAATTGGCTACTATACCCAAAATCTTATTGACATACGTGTTTTCCCTGATACTGCAACAAATTTTAATGTAACACTCATACTCGTAAGACAGGGGGGAGATGAAGACGAGGGCGGCAGAACTATAGTAATACCGCCAAGCCCAGTTGATATTTCCAATGAGTGAGGAGGTCATTATGAGCATTCAAATTCCAGGATTAACAAATGTTGTTATACCGGATTCCATAACGGTACACCTGGGCGCGCCTTCAGAACCGGCTGAAAATGTAACTGTTCCTTTTATAGACTATGTTAAAAATGTTGCATCAAGCGAAATATATCCCACATGGCCTGAATCTTCATTAAGAGCTAATATTTATGCCATTATATCCATTGCATTAAACCGAATATATACTGAATGGTACCGCTCGAGAGGATATAATTTTGATATTACAAACACAACTCAATATGATCAGTCTTTTGTAAAAGACAGAGGTATATTTGATTCGATAGACAGAATTGTAGATGATATATTTGATGAATATATTGTAAGACAAGGCAGAATCGAGCCTCTTTATGCGACATTTTGCGACGGACGCACCGCTCAGTGCAACGGAATGTACCAATGGGGTACCGTAGATTTGGCAAATCAGGGGATGATTCCCTATGATATTTTACGATATTATTATGGAGATGATATCAATATCAATATCGATACTCCCGTTGTAAATTTTCGGGAAACATATCCCGGCTCACCTTTACGTCTCGGTGATACAAATCAATATGTACTTATTGCAAAGATGTCTTTAAATACCATATCTTCAAACTATCCTGCCATACCTAAAATATCACCTATTAATTCGACTTTTGATGAAAGCATGGAGGCTGCCGTCAGAGAGTTTCAAGATATTTTTTTTCTTCCGGTAACGGGTATTATAGATAAAGCAACATGGTATGAAATCAGGAAAATATATGTATCTGTAAGAAAGCTTGCAGAGCTTTCATCTCAAGGAATGTTAATAAGCGAAGTACCCGAAGATATTGTAAACATGGATGAAGGCATGGTTGTTCCAAAGGTTCAATTAGTTCAGTATTTTTTAAATGTTTTGTCCGCTTATTATGAATCAATACCGGCGGTTGATATTGATGGAATTTTAGGGCCTCAGACAAGGTCATCAATAATTGAATTTCAAAAAACCTTAAATCTGCATGCAACCGGTTTAATTGACGAAGAAACGTGGCAAGCAATGTATGATAGTGTGCTTGGAATATTAAGAGAGCTTCCTCCCACGGCTATAGCACTGCCTGCCTTACTTTATCCCAATATAATTTTAAGAGAAGGAGTGATTAATCCGGAGGTATTCATAATACAGGAGTTATTATCATATATTTCAACTGTTGTTCCGGAAATACCTCATGTTGACCCTGATGGCATATTCGGCCCCGAGACAGCCGCTGCGGTTAGAGCCTTTCAAAGAATATATGGACTTGATGCAAATGGAATTGTTGCCGAAGAAACATGGAATAGTATTGTCAACATTTACAGAGAACTAAGATTCGGAGAAGTAAGAGCACCAGGCCAATTTCCGGGTACCAATATCCAATAATGAAAGAAAGGTGATACTATGAGTATTCCGAGTATTCCGGATATAGATGTATACATTCCGCCGTCTGAGCTTCCCAATACAATCGTGCCTTTTCCTCTTTATATAACCGTACATTTGGGGGCTCCCGACGAAGAAGCAATGAATGTTACGGTGCCGTATTTAGATTATATCAAAAATGTAGCTTCCAGTGAATTGTATCCAACATGGCCGGAAGAAGCTCTGAGAGCAAATATTCATGCTATTACATCAATTGCGATGAACAGAATATTTACGGAATGGTACAGAGGAAGGGGCTATGATTTTGATATTACAAATACAACTCAATATGACCAGGCTTATGTTCACGAAAGGGGTATTTTTGACAGCATTTCTCAAATTGCAAATGAAGTTTTTGATGAATACATTACGAGAGAAGGTCGCATAGAGCCATTGTTTGCAACTTTTTGCGACGGAAGAATTTCTCAGTGCAACGGAATGTATCAATGGGGCTCTGTTGATTTGGCAAACCAAGGCTATTCAGCACTTGAAATCTTAAAATATTATTATGGAGATGATATAGTAATAGTTGAAAATACTGCGATGGGAGGAGTTACGGAAACCTATCCCGGCGAGCCTTTAGAATTAGGGGATTCAGGTATAAGTGTTTTTAGAATGCAGTATTCATTGTCAAGAATATCTGACAACTTCCCTTTAATTCCAAGAGTTGAGATAACTGGATATTTTGATGAAAGTACTGAAAATGCCGTAAGAGTATTTCAGAATGTATTCAATTTACCTGTAACAGGGGTTGTTGACAGCGATACCTGGTACCGAATCCGATATATTTATATTGCAGTTACCAGCCTATCCCAGCTTGTGTCAGAAGGGCTTTCATATGAAGAGCTTCAGCGCCTTTATGCAAGTATTATATTGGAAGGCGGTGATAGACCTATAGTACCGTATATTCAATATTTTCTTAATGTTGTCTCACAAAGATACAACAGCTTAAATCCTATTGAGGTAAGCGGCTTTTTCGGTCCGGAAACTACGGCAGCAGTAAGAGAATTTCAAATTCTCATGGGCTTAAACCCTACCGGAGTTGTAGACCAGGAAACATTGAATTATTTATATTGGAATGCTTATTCAATACTTACGGCAACCCCTGTGGAGGAAATCCGATTACCCTTGCTTCCCGACCCCGGCGTAGTCTTGGCTGAAGGAATGGGTTCCGAATATCCGCGAATTCTTATTCTTCAAATAATGCTGAATACTCTATCCGCCATACATCCTGAAATTATTCCTGTTGAAATTGACGGTATTTATGGTCCCGATACAGCCGCCGCGGTTATATTCTTGCAAAGCCTTTATGGTCTGCCTGCAACAGGTGTTGTTGATGAAGAAACATGGAACATAATAAGTGAGGCTTATCAGTCATATTTAGTTGAGCTGCCTGATGAAGGCACATAATTATAAAGCGGCAGTCATATCAGTATATTTTAATTCTGAATATGTGCTGCTATATTTGAAAAATGAATGAAACGGAGGTTATTATGGTTAAAGAATTGAATTATAACACAAATATAATTTTGGAAATACAAAACTACCTCATTAATATAAGGAGCATACACCCTTCATTACCTACATTATATCCTACCGGAGTGTATGATGCCCAAACGCGTAAAGCAGTTCATGAATTTCAGAATATAAAGGGGCTTCCTGCAACAGGAAGTGTTGATATTTTAACATGGAATGAGTTAATACGCGAAAATGACGAGCATGTGAAAAGAAATCATAAGCCGGGCAAGATGCCCGTAGCTACACACGATTTTGAAGATGTTAAAAGAGGAGACGAGAGGGATATAGTGTATGCAATAAAAATTATGCTGAATAGTTTCTATAAAAGATATTCAAATTACCACAAGTTGGAAATCACAAACTTATATAATATGGAAACAGAAGAAGCGGTAATAATGTTTCAGCAAAGAAGCATGCTGCCGGTAACGGGAATAATTGATAAAAGCACATGGAATACCTTGGTAAAAATATACGATAGCTGCAGGCTGTATAAATAATTTTACTATTGACAATTATTGTACTTTTGGTAAAATATACTTAGCACTCAACGCTTTAGAGTGCTAACAGCACAATATATCATATTGCTCAGGCAATTAATTTTTACATAGGAAGGGAAGAAAAAATGGCAAAAAAACAATTTAAATCAGAATCCAAACGACTTCTGAACTTAATGATTAATTCCATTTACACACACAAGGAAATATTTTTAAGAGAGATTATTTCAAACGCTAATGATGCAATCGACAAAAGCTACTATATGTCTCTTACAGACAGTGGTATCGAGTTTAACAAGGATGACTTTTATATAAGAATTACGCCAAATGAAGAGAACAGAACTTTAACCGTATCCGACACCGGAATCGGGATGTCAAAGGAAGAGCTTGATTCAAATCTTGGAATCATAGCAAAAAGCGGTTCCTTTGATTTTAAAGAAAACAATGAAGCCAAGGACGGCGTAGACATAATAGGTCAATTTGGTGTGGGATTTTATTCTGCATTCATGGTTGCCGAAAAAGTTACGGTTATCAGCAAAAAATTAGGGTCTGATGAAGCTTTTAAATGGGAATCCGAAGGAGCAGACGGATATACAATCGCTCCTTGCGAAAAAGACAAAGCGGGAACCGACATAATTATGAAAATCAAAAAAAATTCAGAAGACGAGAATTATGATGAATTCCTTGATGTTTACAACATAAAATCCTTGGTTAAGAAATATTCTGATTTCATTAAATATCCCATTAAAATGATGATAAAAAAAAGAAAGCTTAAAGAGGGAGCCGACAATGAATATGAAGAATATTTCGAAGATGAAACATTAAACAGCATGGTTCCCATCTGGAGAAAAAACAAAAGCGAGCTTAAAGAAGAGGATTATGAAAACTTCTACAGAGAAAAACATTTCGGATATGAAAAGCCTTTGAAATATACTCATGTAAGCGCGGAAGGATTAGTTAGCTACAATGCAATATTGTATATTCCCGCAAGAGCACCTTTTGATTTCTACACAAAGGAATATGAAAAAGGTCTTGAGCTTTATTCCAACGGTGTTTTGATTATGAATAAATGCGGCGATTTACTGCCTGACTATTTCGGCTTTGTACAGGGTTTGGTAGATTCAGCCGATTTTTCCCTTAATATTTCAAGAGAAGTGCTGCAGCATGACAGACAGCTTCAGTTTATCGCAAAGAAAATCAAAGAAAAAATTAAAAGCGAGCTTTTGTCAATGCTAAAGGATGACAGGGAAACATATGAGACTTTCTTCCAAAATTTCGGCAGGACTTTAAAATACGGTTTATACAGCGAATGGGGTGCAAACAAGGAAATACTGCAGGATTTAATAATGTTCTATTCATCCCATGATAAAAAGTTAGTAACCCTTGATGAATATGTATCAAGAATGAAAGAAGACCAAAAATATATTTATTATGCTGCCGGAGAAAGTGTTGATAAATTATTGAAGCTTCCTCAGGCAGAACTGATTGCCGACATGGGATATGAAATACTCTGCTTCACTGATGAAATTGATGAATTCGCAATTAAAATTCTCTTAAATTACAAAGATAAGGAATTTAAAAACATATCAAGCTCCGACCTTGATATTAAAACTGAAGAAGATGATACTGCCAAGGAAGAGAATAAGGATTTATTCGTTTTCATGAAGGAAGCCTTAGACGGAAAAATTAAAGAGGTAAGAGCTTCCAAAAGACTTAAAACACATCCTGTCTGCCTTGCCACAGACGGAGAAGTATCAATAGAAATGGAAAAGGTATTAAA
>DCDU01000089.1:0-215 GCA_002316585.1 Firmicutes bacterium UBA1047
AATAAGGGAAGAAAAATAACATTCACATTTAACGGTCAGATAATGGACGGTTATGAAGGAGAAACAATTGCAGCCGCTTTGCATGCAAATGACGTTAAAGTTTTAGGAAAGAGCTTGTTTAAGCACAGACCCAGGGGGTTTTATTGTGCTGTAGGAAATTGCTCCTCCTGTTTGATGACAGTAGATGGTGCGGCAAATGTAAAAACATGTGTTAC
>DCDU01000089.1:354-3128 GCA_002316585.1 Firmicutes bacterium UBA1047
AATGTAAAAACATGTGTTACGGACTTGGAGGAAGGTATGACAGTGCAAACACAGGAAGGCAAAGGAGTTATATTATGAAATCAGCGGAGTTGGCTGTTATAGGCGGAGGTCCGGCAGGTCTTTGTGCTGCCGTAAGCGCAGCGAAAAGCGGAGCAAAAGTATTAATTATCGATAAAAATAAAAAATTAGGCGGTCAGCTTATAAAGCAAACACATATGTTTTTTGGCTCTGAAAAGCAATATGCATCTGTAAGGGGAATAGATATACCCGATATATTGGTCAATGAGCTTTATAAATACAAGGAGAACGTTGAGATTATAACCGAAGCTGCGGTAGTGGGCATGTATGAAGATGGAATTATAACCGTTTTAGAAAAAGAAGAAAATTATTTTAAATTGGCGCCTGAGGCTGTGGTTGTGGCAACCGGAGCATATGAAAAAGCCCTAAGCTTTCCGAATAATGATTTGCCGGGTATTTACGGTGCGGGAGCTGTTCAGACTTTAATGAATGTCCATGGTGTAAAACCCGGAAACAAAGTTTTGATGGTCGGAGCGGGAAATATAGGATTGATTGTAAGCTATCAGCTTATGCAGGCAGGAGTTGAAGTAAAAGCAATACTTGACGCAGCTTCTAAAATCGGAGGATATCTGGTACATGCATCCAAAATCAGAAGGATGGGAGTACCCATATTAACTTCTCACACAGTGAAAGAAGCAATAGGTAAAGACTTTTTGGAAAAGGCGGTCATATGTGAAGTTGATGAAAGATTCAATCCTATTGATGGAACCGAGAGGGTTTTTGATGTTGATGTAATGTGTATTTCAGTGGGTCTTGCTCCATTAAACGAACTGCTTGCAATGAGAGGTTGTGAGATGAAGTATATACCTAAGCTAAGCGGTATTGTTCCTGTAAGAAACGAAAATTACGAAACTACCGTGGAGAATTTGTTTGCCGCAGGAGATGCTGCGGGAGTTGAGGAAGCAAGTGCGGCGATGGTTGAAGGATATCTGGCAGGATTATGCGCTGCGGCAAAAATAGGATATATGCCGAAAGACTTCTCAGACAGAAAAAATGATTATGTAAATCAACTAAAAAATTTACGCTCGGGACCGGCGGGAAAGCATATTTCGGAAGGAATAAAGCAGATAATCGGGAGGTAAGTATGTTTGAAAAAACAGGAATTCCAAACGCGGAAATGGTTATGGAAAAGTTTCCTTCAATAGAAAGAATTAATCAAGGTGCGGTTGCCGTGGTTGAATGCTATAAGGAAATACCCTGCAATCCATGCCAAACTGCATGCAAATTTGATGCAATAAAAGTAGGCGAAGATATAAATTCAATCCCTGAGGTTTGCTTCGAAAATTGCACGGGCTGCGCAGTATGCTTAAGCAAATGCCCGGGACTCGCAATTATGATAGTAGACGGTTCTAAATGCAGCGATAAGGCGGAAGTAAAAATACCATATGAATTCTTGCCTCTTCCTGCAGAAGGTCAGATTGTAAAGGGACTTAACAGGGAAGGAAGACACATAACGGATGTAAAAGTTTTAAAAGTATTAAATCCAAAATCCTTTGACCGGACACCGATAGTTACTATTGAAGTCGACAGAAAATTTTTGTATGAAATAAGAAATATCAAGGCGGAGGTTTAATATGGATGAAGATACCATAATATGCAGGTGCTCGGATGTTACATTAAAGGAAGTAAGAGAGCTTATAAAAGAAGGCTATGTTACATTTGATGAAATAAAAAGAATTACCCGCGCAGGCATGGGTCCCTGCCAAGGCAAGACCTGCGGACATCTTATAATGAGGGAAATCGCAAACGCAGCAGGTAAAGATATCAGAGATATAAAATTCCAAACCAGCAGACCTCCTGTTATCGGAGTTAAATTAGGGCTAATAGCCAAGGAGGGGGGAAGGAATGAGGAATAAGGCGGAAGTTGTCATAATAGGAGGAGGAATATCCGGATGCTCCATAGCATATAACTTAGCTAAAAAAGGAGTTAAGGATATAGTTGTTTTGGAGAAAAACTATATTTGCAGCGGCTCTACGGGCAGGTGCGGAGCAGGTGTACGAATGCAGTGGGGAACGGAAATGAACTGTAAAATTGCAAAAAGAAGCATTGAATTTTATGAAAATGCCAATGAAATTCTACAGTATGAAAGAGATGTGGAATTTAAACAGAAGGGATATTTGCTGGTTGCGGACACGGACCATGAGGTGGAACAATTTAAGAAAAATATTGAAGTTCAGCATTCATGCGGCATACCTTCAGAAATGCTTTCCTTGGAAGAAGCAAAAGAAATAGTGCCTTATTTAAACACCGGCATTTTAAAAGGTGCTGCTTTTTGCGGCAAGGATGGTTTTTTAAATCCATTTAATACTACAGATGCCTTTTACAGAGCTGCAAAAAAATTAGGAGTAAAATTTTATACATTTACCGAAGCCACAGGAATCAGAGTTGAAAAGGGAGGGGTTACCGGAGTCGAAACGAATAAAGGCTTTATTTCAACCGATATCGTTGTAAATGCTGCCAATGCATATGCCAAAAATATTTGTGACATGGTAGGTATTGATGTTCCCGTATATTCGGAAAGACATCAAATTCTTGCAACAGAGCCTGTTGAACCTATGCAGGATCCGATGGTTATGGCATTCAGGCTGAATTTTTATGTCCAGCAGTCTCCTGAAGGTACATTTATTATGGGCAGGGGTGATGAAAATGAACCAAGAGATTTAAGAGTTACATCAAGCTGGCAGTTTATTGAGGA